>JAFXFY010000169.1 GCA_017513365.1 Alphaproteobacteria bacterium
ATCGTGGATGAAGTGGACTCCATTTTAATTGACGAGGCCAGAACGCCTCTTATCATTTCCGGTCAAGCCGAAGATTCTTCTGAAAAATATATGTCTGTTGATAAGATTATGCTTGGCGTTAAACCGGAATATTACGAAAAAGACGAAAAACACCGTACTGTGATGTTAACAGAAGCCGGCGTTGAATGGATTGAAAATGAACTAAGAAGTGCCGGATTAATCCAAGGAACGTTGTATGATGTGGAAAATATTTCTTTCGTCCACCACGTTGATCAAGCATTAAAGGCTCATACCGTTTTCACACGTGATGTGGATTACATTGTGAAAGATGATAAAATTGTTATCATTGATGAATTTACCGGTCGTCAAATGGAAGGACGGCGTTATTCCGATGGCTTGCACCAAGCAATTGAAGCCAAAGAACATGTAACTATCCAAGCCGAAAACCAAACGCTGGCCTCAATTACATTCCAAAATTATTTCCGTATGTATCCGAAATTGGCCGGTATGACGGGGACGGCTATGACTGAGGCGGGTGAATTTGACGATATTTACAGATTAGAGGTTGTTGAAATTCCAACCAACAAACCAATTGGTCGTAAAGATGAACAAGATATCATTTATCGCACTGCCGAAGAAAAATATGACGCCATTATTGCCGATATTCAAGCGGCCTATAACCGCAAACAACCGATTTTGGTGGGCACAACTTCTATTGAAAAATCCGAATTGTTAGCCAATTTATTAAAGGCAAAAACAACTATTCCGTTCAATGTATTAAATGCACGACACCATGAAAAAGAGGCCTATATCGTGGCTCAAGCCGGTCGCCCCGGCGCTGTTACCATTGCCACAAACATGGCCGGTCGTGGAACCGATATTCAACTGGGCGGTAATTTTGATATGCGTCTTGCCGAAGAAAAAGAAAAAAATCCGGATATGGATGAAAGCGTTTTGGCCGAACAAATTCGCAAGGAGATTGCTCAGGATAAAGAGATTGCTCTGTCTGCCGGCGGATTGTTTGTGCTGGGCTGTGAACGCCATGAAAGTCGCCGAATTGACAACCAATTGCGTGGTCGTAGCGGTCGTCAAGGCGACCCCGGGTTAAGTAAATTCTATGTGTCTATGGAAGATGATTTAATGCGTATTTTCGGCTCAGAACGCATTGGTAATATCTTAAAAAGTATGGGTATGCCTCAAGGTCAAGCTATCGTTCATCCGTGGATTAGCGGGGCGATTGCTAAAGCGCAACAAAAGGTGGAAGCTTATCACTTTGATGTGCGTAAAAACTTGCTGAAATATGATGATGTGATGAACGATCAACGTAAAGTTATTTACGAACAACGCAAAGAGTTAATGGAGGCTGCTTCTGTATCCGATGTCATCAAAGACATGCGTGAAGATTGCATTATGAATTTAGTGTATTCTACAGCCCCCAGCAAAACCGTTCCGGAAGATTGGGATATAGATACATTAACGGCCGAAACAGGTAAATTATTGGCGATGGACGTACCATTCAGTTCTTGGGCGGCAGAACCCGGAATTACACCGGAGGAAATCATAGAACGCTTGAATAAAAAATCGGCTGAGGATATGGAAGATAAAATGAAAATTATCCCAGCTGAGCTCAGAATGGATATTGAAAAAAGTATTTTGATTCAAGCCATTGACCAAAACTGGAAAGAACATTTACAAGCTCTTGACTTTATGAGAACCTCTATCGGACTGAGAGCATACGGACAAAAAAATCCATTAAATGAATATAAACGAGAAGCATTCTTTATGTTTGAAAATATGCTTTCTCGGGTACGTGAACGAGTAACCACATTGCTGTGCCATGCTCAATTCCAGTTGCAAAAACCGACACCGGCTCCAACAACGGAAGAACATCAATCCACGTTAGAGGCATCCGAAGATAACACAGAACCGGCACAAAACACGCCGATTATATCGGATAAAACTCCCCGGAATGCACCTTGTCCGTGTGGTTCGGGTAAAAAATTCAAACATTGTTGCGGTAAAATTTAATCATTAACAACGGGATTACCGCTCCCACTTGGGGGCGGTTTTCCACTCACTAAAAAAAAGGAAAAAAAACATGCAAGAAATTAACTGTACATCCATTATCAGATTGCACTTAATGTACAACAAAAAAAAGGCAACTGCTTATTTATTTTGCGATAACGGAGAAATAAAAAAGCATTCTTTTAAGCGTGGATCAGATGATTTTTTTACAAAAAGTTCATTTATCTATGAAGCGTGTACACAACAAAGTCCGGCTGAATGCTTCAAAAAATTGGAAGAAGGCTTTTATTTTTATGATGCTCAACATATTTGGGCCAAGGAAAAAGCCTCTCATCACCCTCATTACAAAGGATTAATGGCTTATCATCACATAAATGCCGTCAGTCATTTAAGATAAGTTATTTTTGATACATTGCCCAAGTGGTACGAATCATATTTTCCAAATCGCTGTGAACGGGAGTCCATCCCAACACAACGTTTGCGGTTTCCGATGAAGCAATTAACAAACCCGGGTCCCCGGCACGACGGTTGGTAAATTCATAATTAATGGAATGTCCAATGACTTTTTCGGCCATTTGTACCATTTGTAAAACGGAAATACCTTTGCCGGTCCCTAAATTTAAACTTTGGCTATGGCCACCTTCGGCTAAATACTTTAAAGCAAGCCAGTGCGCACTTGCTAAATCGGACACGTGGATATAATCCCGAACGCATGTGCCATCCGTTGTATCATAATCATTTCCGAAAATTTTCATACCCGACCGAATACCTACGGCTGTTTCCATAACAATCGGCAAGAGGTTTTGCGGATTTTTTTCCAGCCCTTTAACGGCACCGTCCGCATCATAACCAACGGCATTAAAGTATCTTAAGGCAATCCAATTAATTCCTTTTAACTGACCATACCATGGTAAGAACCGTTCAATTTCCAATTTTGTAAAGCCATAAAAATTAATCGGGTTTGTGGGATGATTTTCATCAACCGGCACATAATCGGGCATACCATACACAGCAGCAGATGAGGAAAACACAAAATTTTTAACCCCGTATTTTGCCATCGCATTTAAAATATTTAATGTTCCGGTAATGTTATTAACGGCATATTTTTCCGGATTTTCCATAGATTCGCCGACCGCTTTTTTCGCCGCCAAATGAACGACACCATCAATACCTTGTATTGCCTTTTCTAATGCAGGCACATCCAAAATATCGCCTTGAATAAAGTCGGCTTCAGGGAATAAATTATCCGTTTGTCCCGTTGACATATTATCAAATACACTGACCCGCACTCCTTGTTGCAATAATTCCTTTACAACATGAGATCCGATATAGCCAGCACCGCCAATAACCAAAATATGCATTTATTCTCCTTTATTATAATTTTCCCACGCAAATTGCCAATTTAACACACCCATAACCGCCTTAACAAAATCGGCCCGACGATTTTGGTAATCTAAATAATAGGCATGTTCCCATACATCAATACACAGCAATGGCTTAATCCCTTGGCCCATAGGCAACATCGCATTAGACGTTGACACCACCTTTAACACACCATTATCCGATATCAACCAAGCCCAACCGGACCCGAATTGTTTAACAGCCGTTTGCAATAAAGTGGTTTCAAAAGCCTCATAAGAGCCAAAATCACGCACGATATGCTCAGCCAAAACATCGGGTATGATTTTATTTTCTGCTTTATCCGTCAAACTGTTCCAAAAAAATTCATGATTAAAAACTTGAGCCGCATTGTTAAATAATGATTGAAATTCCTCTTTGCCCGAACAATGGCGAATAATGGATACTAAATCCATATCTTGCATCGGGGTATTTGCAATCAAATCATTTGTATTATTGACATAAGTGGCATAATGTTTGCCATAATGAAATTCAAATGTTTTAGCCGAAACAATCGGTTCCAAAGCGTTCATACTGAAATGAAGAGATTTTAATTGTATTGTCATGTATTTACTCCTTTAACAAAAATATACTCTATTTTACCCAAATAAGATAGTATTTTTTTATCAAATTTCCAGCTTAATTTTCTTGACAACAGCCCATTATTTTGATAAACTAAGAATGATTTTTGCGATTATGGCGGAATTGGTAGACGCGCAGCGTTGAGGTCGCTGTGGAGAGATCCGTGGAAGTTCGAGTCTTCTTAATCGCACCAAATATACCACCCGTTCATTGGGTGGTTTTTTGTTATGATAATGGCACTATTGCGTTGGATATAAAAAAGGTGCCAACGCTTACGACAAAATTAAATCAAGAAAAAAAATTAAGCATTGGCATAAGAGGTATCGGTTTTTGTTTTTTGGATTGCTCCGTCTAAACCACTGCCAAAAACCGATAAAAAGGCAAAATGTGGTTTAGGTTATGGGATTATTCAGTTGGTGTAGTTGTCGTTGTAGTCCACTGACCATCTTCACCAATACCATTGCCGCCAGTAATGTTTGAGATTGCCGTTGCAATATCCGTATTAGTACCACAGCTAATTGTTACAGTAGCTTTTTTAGCAGTCCCAGTTAATTTACAACCATGAATGGTATCTGTTGTTGTTCCGTCTGTTTTTAAGCCCAAACCTTTGAGGGTCGTTGCTGTTTCGCTTTGAGAAGATTGGTTAGCGATAGACAACATAGCAGCAGCATTAATAACTTCATTTGCTTTGTAGCGGTTCATAGCCATTGTGTAGCCGGCGATACCACCGATGGAAAGTACGCCGATGATGGCCAAAACGCCCAACATTTCAACCATTGAACGACCAGATTGAGATTTTAAATTTGTCATGTTTAAACATCCTTTCTTTAATTTGTTATAACATATAAAAAAAACCCACATTGGTGGGCGGATGTTCGAAAACCATATAAATCCAGATGGCTCGGCTTATTTGACACCGAGGTCTTATTCACCGACATCCGCCCTATACGTGTTCTCACACTGCGGACTTCAGTCGGCATATTTGTTTAAAGTCGCATGCATACGACCGGATTTATTATTGGGTTTCGACGCCCAGAAAATGGCACCATTGCCACTTTCAATAAGCACTCTTACACACTTTTTGATAAAATGCAAGAACTTTTTTACTAACGAATGGTTAATAAATAAAATAATCTATCAAATATGAACGAAACAAGAGAAATAAATCACGTATTTCTTATTTATCCATTGGCACACGATATTTTAAAAAGGGGCAAATACGTGTCATAAAACGAAAAATACTTTTGTCATTCATCAAAAGAGCATATTCACGATATTCCGGATAATGCGACAAATGTCGTTCTTCTGTTTTGGCCCGTAAATAATAAATAATGTTAACGCCAAACAATAACAGACTGCTCTTCACAGCTAATTCCGTAGAGTGCAACATAAAGGGCATCGCCACAAACCACCACGAAATATTTTTAAAAACATAAGCCGGATGCTTTGTCCATCTGTATGGGCCGGTATTCCACAAACCTCGATATGTTAAATTGGAAAAGCGAGTCCCTGCTGCTACCGTTGACATGGCATAAATAAATTCGCAAAAAATAATGACACCGCCCCATATGTACCATATAACAGAGCCGGCATCAAAAACTTCTTGCCATCGGTTAGCATGATGA
>JAFXFY010000170.1 GCA_017513365.1 Alphaproteobacteria bacterium
AAGCCATACCATAATCTTGCTACAAATACGTGTGAAGAATGTTTAACGGATGCACATTGTCCTGATGGAGTTTGTATAGATAATGTGTGTTATCCGTGCCGAGAAGATAGTGATTGTGCGGGTAATCAGATTTGTGATACCAATCAATGTGTGTGTCCGGGAATACAAGAGTGGAATGAAGAAAAACAACAGTGTGAATGTGATAGCGATACAATGCCCACAGGGGATAATGTTGATTGGTTGAATTGTTCCTGTAAAGATGGATATGATTTGATTCAGCAAGCCGATGGAACGTTCAAGTGTATTAATGCGTGCCCGACGACTAAGGGAATGACAGGCGCTCGTAACAGTAAACAACAATGTTTGTGTGATACGTCATCGGGATATTTAGAAGTGTCTGTAGATAATACATTTTGTCAGTGTAATGAAAAATTGAACTATTATCAGAATCCAGATGGTAGCTGTTTAACTTGTTTCCAAACCACCAAAGAATGGATAAAAAATAATAGATCTCATATGGATATTGATCTCAATTCCGTTGATGAAGATGTTTGGCATTGCAATTATATGAAATGGGATAAAACCTATGGCGAATTGTGGTATAATCCGTCTACCAAATCATATTGTGCCTATAATCAAGTATTAAAGAAAAATGCCAGTGGCGCATTTTATTGTACGAATTGTGGCGCTAATTTTAGACACGAGGGGAATGGGCGAACAACACAATGGGGCTATTGCGCCTGTGCACAAGGCTGGAAATGGAATGGAACAGACTGCGTGAATCCTTGCTCTAGTCCATATGAAATGCTTAATGGGAAATGTTCTTGTATGGAAAATACTTGGACTTTTGATGGAAAAAGCTGTAATGGACCCGCTTGTCCAAATAATACAAAGCCAGTTTATGGTGCGGGGTCAATCGTATTTACTTATAACAGATGGAAAGCTAATGTGCCCGAACATTGTTACTCTATAGAAAAAACGAGTGCAGGTCGTGCTAACCAAACATCCTCTGGTGAATGTAGTTATTTACATGGATGTTATACGGTTCAAGATAGATTGCCGTCTTGTTCATATGGTTCAAAAATAAATGAATGTACATGTAGTACAGGTGGCGCAACGGGAAGCTATTGTTGTTCCGCACAGCAAGTGGTAACGGCTAATGGATGTACAACCTGTACAGGACGAACCATTGTCAATGCGAATAGAACGGCTTGTGAAACATGTCCGGATGGTCAGATTCCAAATTCGGATAAGACAGCATGTGTGTCTTGTCCGGATGGACAAATTCCAAATGTTTCAGGTACAAAGTGTTCTCAATGTCCATCCAACAAAATAAAATCAACAACGGGAATGGCTTGTTTGCTGTGTGAAGATGGTTTTGTTCCGGATGAAAAGCAAATGAATTGCGTTTGTCCCAGTGGTACAGTTCTTGACGAAAAGGGATTAAGTTGTATTGCGGTAGAAAATGAAGAAGCGATCTAATCCATAGCAAAGTTGACATCAGAAAAAAACAGAACATCTCTGACAGAGGTGTTCTTTGTATTTGAATGGCTTATTCATAAAAACAATTAAAGTATATTTTTTATTTAGGATATTTTCATTATAACAGCCTTTTTATCATCCTTATCCAATGAGATACCCCACCAAACCGGTGGGGTATCTTGTGCCGCAGAGCAGAGAGAGTGTGTTTTTCTTAAAATTTATCTTCCTCAAAAACGTTCTATTTTTACCTTGATGAAAAAAGTAATAAAGGGAGAGCCATTTATAATAAAAAATCAAATTAAGATATTAAAAAGTAAGAATCCCTTGTCTTAATACAATTAAATCATCTTTTAAAATACGGACAACGGCTGAGGCCTGGCCTGATATTTTTTCTTGATACGGTACAACAAAATCCACTTTATCTCCTATATATCTTACAGCTTCTTCATACGTTAAAGCTGAGTTTTGACCAGATATGTTAGCACTGGTTGTTGCTAAAACATGTCCCGATATATTTTTGCAAATATCTTGAAAAATGGTATTTTGAGGAACTCTAATACCTACTGTATTTTGATTAGAGGTAATATAGTTAGGTGTCTTATTTGATTTGTCAAGAACTAATGTCAATGCCCCCGGCCAATATTTTTGTCTCAGTTCATTTGCTTTATTTGGTAAAGGTGTTTGAACATACTTTAACAATGGTTCAATAGCATAGCTCATCAATATAAGAGGTTTTTTGGCTTCTCTATGCTTAATATCATATATTCTCTGTACAGCCTCTTTACAAGACGGTAAACATCCCACTCCCCACACTGTATCTGTTGGAAATGCGATAACACCACCTTTTAATAAAATATCATTTATTGTATCAAACATACGGGGCATTTTATTTTAATTATTCAAAAAAATCAATAATGATTGTCTATTTTAAGTAAGAATAAATTGACTTTTGACTTTTATTTTTGTATAATCACGCCCATAATTCAATACAAAAGGAAAAGACTATGGTTAAAAATATCACGAATGACATTCGCAAAACGTTTATCAATTACTTTCAAAAACAAGACCACGTTATTGTACCGGCCAGTTCTTTGGTGCCGAAAAACGACCCGACTTTGATGTTCACGAACAGCGGTATGGTACAATTTAAAAATTATTTTACGGGGGCCGAAAAACCACCGTTTCCACGGGCTGCCACCGTTCAAAAATCCGTTCGTGCCGGTGGTAAACACAATGACTTAGATAATGTGGGCTATACGCGTCGCCACCATACTTTTTTTGAAATGCTAGGGAACTTTTCATTTGGTGATTATTTTAAGGAAAAAGCCATTTATTATGCTTGGGAACTCCTCACTAAAGAAATCGGGTTGGATAAATCCAAACTCTGCGTCACCGTTTATCATACAGATGAGGAAGCTCGCAATTTATGGAAAAAAATTGCCGGTTTAAAAGATGAAGACATTATTCCGATTGCAACAAAAGATAACTTCTGGCAAATGGGTGATACAGGTCCTTGTGGTCCTTGCAGTGAAATTTTCTATGACCATGGCGAACAATATTGGGGTGGCAGACCGGGAACACCGGAAGAGGACGGCGACCGTTTTATTGAAATTTGGAATTTAGTGTTTGACCAATACGAAGATTTACCGGATGGTAGCCGTATTGAAACACCGAAAAAATCAATTGATACCGGTTCCGGATTGGAACGTGTCAGTGCTATTTTACACGGTACAAATGACAACTACGGTATTGAAATTTTCACTCAGTTAATTGAAGGGGCAGCCTCTATTGCCGGCGTAGAACCCTATGGCGATCACAAAACATCTTTGCGTGTCATCGCCGACCACTTGCGTTCTACCTCATTTTTGTTGGCGGACGGTGTATTACCATCTAATGAAGGACGTGGGTATGTGTTGCGTCGGATTATGCGTCGAGCCATGCGTCATGCTCACTTAATCGGTTGCCAAGACCCACTAATGCATAAACTGGTTCCGTCTTTGGTGGAAACAATGGGTGAAGCTTATCCGGAACTCATAGCTAACCAAAAAATGATTGAAGAATCTTTGCGTTTGGAAGAAACAAGATTCAAACAAACCTTGGATGCCGGATTGAAATTATTAGACGCTGAAACGGCTTCTATGAATAGTGGTGATACCTTGGCTGGTGAGGTCGCTTTCCGTTTATACGATACATACGGTTTCCCACTGGATTTAACGCAAGATGCTTTGCGTGGTAAAGGCATGCATGTGGATACAGCCGGATTTGAAACGGCTATGGAAAAACAACGGGCAGAGGCTAGAAAATCTTGGGCCGGTTCCGGTGATGGGGCCGATGAAAAAGTATGGTTCCAAGTGGCCGAAAAAACAGGGGCTACCGAATTTTTGGGCTATCATGATACCGAGGTTGAAAGCGTGATTTATGCTGTGGTCAAGGATGGTGCTTTAGTGGAACAAGCCGGTGCCGGTGATGCCGTTTCCATCGTGGCCAACCAAACACCGTTCTATGGCGAAATGGGGGGTCAAGTAGGCGATACCGGAACGATTAAAACAAATAATGCCGATATCACCATTACAAATTCCGTTAAAAAAGCTGGTGGTGCGTTAACCGTTCATATTGGTACAGTTGACAACGGTACCATTAAAATCGGTGATACCGGTGTCTTTAGCATTGATAACGACAGACGTTTTAACATTCGGGCACATCACTCGGCAACTCACTTATTGCAATCTGCTTTGCGTCAGGTTTTAGGCGACAGTGTGCATCAAAAAGGGTCAATGGTCTCACCGGATTTATTCCGTTTTGACTTTACCTATAATAAGGCTATGACAACGGAAGAAATCAGACAAGTTGAAGCCTTAGTCAACGATATGATTTTGAAAAACGTCCCTGTGATAACCGATATTATGACACCGGATGAAGCCGTCAAGATGGGGGCTATGGCCTTATTTGATGAAAAATACGGTGATACGGTTCGGGTTGTTTCCATGTGTGACGGGGATACGGTTTTATCTCGCGAATTATGTGGTGGGACTCATGCCAGAGCCACAGGAGATATCGGATTATTCCATATCATCAGCGAAAGTGCCGTTGCCGCCGGTGTTCGCCGGATTGAGGCCGTGGTCGGTCGCCCGATGTTGGCAAAACTCAATGAAATGAGCCAAATGCTCGGCGAAATGCTCAATTTGACGCGTTCTACGTCTGTGGCGGATTTGCGGGCTAAAGTTGAAAATGCCATAGAATCTAAAAAGAAAATGGAACGAGAAATTGCCGATTTACGTCGTCAAGTGGCTTTAGGGGGCTGTTCTGCCAGTGCCGAACAAGACTATAAAGTCGTCAATGGTGTTAAGGTTATGGGTAAAATCTTGCACGATGTGCCGGCTAAAGAACTCAAACCGATGGTGGACGAGTTCAAAAAGAAAATCGGATCCGGTATTGTGGGGGCTT
>JAFXFY010000171.1 GCA_017513365.1 Alphaproteobacteria bacterium
ACCACTTGATTTAAGCGGGAAACCCATGGTTGACCAAGTACACGATAAAACATTTGATAAATTTAAGCAGATAGCCGATAACTTTGTAAAACAACATAAAAATTCGGGAAGAAATTAAATGGCAAAAATACAAAATGATTTAAACGGATGGTTGATTATTGATAAGCCCTATGATATGGGGTCCACCAATGTAGTCAGCAAACTCAAATGGTTGTTAAAACCAAAAAAAATAGGTCATGCTGGTACATTAGATCCGTTGGCAACGGGTGTTTTGCCGATTGCGCTCGGTAAGGCGACAAAAACAATCCCTTTTGTGATGGATGGCAAAAAAACATATCGTTTTATTGTTAAATGGGGGTCGCAAACGTCAACCGATGATGCCGAAGGGGAAATAACGAACCGTTCGGACAACCGACCGACAGTGGCACAAATTAAAGCCATATTGCCTAACTTTATTGGCGATATTATGCAAACACCACCGGCCTATAGTGCTTTGAAAATTGATGGTGTCAGAGCGTATGAGTTGGCTCGTAAGGGGAACATACCCGAGATGAAACCTCGTCCTGTACATATTGATGATTTAAGGATTGTGCCGATGGATTTATCTTGTTGTCAAACAGGAGATATGTATTTTCAAGACGATACGCTACAACAAGAAACGATGTTTGAGGTGGATTGTGGCAAAGGCACGTATGTTCGCTCATTGGGCCGAGAAATGGGGCAAATGCTGGGATGTTTTGGGCATATTACCATGCTCAGACGTATCAAATGTGGCCCTTTTTTGGAATCAGATACGATTTTGCTTGCAAATTTAGAAAAAAACGATTATAATACAAACGCTTTAAGCATTATCCCCGTGGATACCGCACTGAGCGACATCTCGGTGTTGGCAGTAAACGAGGTTCAAATGAAACGTCTGATGAACGGTCAAACGATTTCTTGTAAAGAGTTTGATGTGGAGTTGTTAAAGGAATTTACACCCGATACAGTCATTGGATTACAGTTTGAAAATCATATAATGGCTTTGGCTAAAATTGAACGAGGCGGTATTAAGCCGTTTCGGATTTTATAAACAATAATTTAAAGAAAGGAAAAATTAAGATGTCGATTTCAAAAGAACAAAGACAAGCTATCATCAAAGAATATGCTATCAAAGAAGGGGATACAGGTTCTGCTCAAGTTCAAGTGGCTTTATTAACAGCCAACATTGCAGCTTTATCCGAACACATGAAAGTGCACAAAAAAGATTTCCATTCCCGTCGTGGTTTGATGGCTATGGTGGCTAATCGTCGTCGTTTGTTGGCTTATGTTAAGAAAAATTCTCAAGCCGAATACGATTCTTTGATTTCACGCTTAGGATTGCGTAAATAATAAAAATCCAGTGGATAGGGCCTCATGGGGAGGCCCCTTCCTTTTGATGTATGTTATGTGAAGGAAATATAAAAAAATGACAATGTTTACAACATTTAAAAAAGAAATGATTTGGGGCGGTAAAAAACTGTCCATTGAAACCGGTAAAATTGCCCGTCAAGCCGACGGTGCCGTTATTGTTAGTTATGGTGAAACGGTGGTTCATGCCGCTGTGTGTGCCAGCAAAAATACACCGGATACTTTTGAAGATTTTATTCCGTTGACGGTTAATTATATTGAAAAAGCCTATGCCGCCGGTAAAATTCCGGGTGGTTTCTTTAAACGTGAAGGCAAACCGTCCGAAGCGGAAGTATTAACATCCCGTTTGATTGACCGACCGATTCGTCCGTTGTTTGTTAAAGGGTTTAATAACGATACGCAAGTAACATGTACGTTGCTCAGTCATGATTTGGAAAACGCACCGGATATCGTGGCGATGATTGCGGCTTCTGCTGCACTGACCATTTCCGGATTGCCATTCTTGGGCCCAATTGCCGGAGCTAGAGTC
>JAFXFY010000172.1 GCA_017513365.1 Alphaproteobacteria bacterium
AAAACGACGTTTTTTATCCAGACCCAATATGACAGAGGAAAAATTAAAATTTATCTTGCAAAAACAAATGTCTTTAAAAGAAAAAAAGAAACGAGCCGATTTTCAAATTCTATCAGATACCTTACCATCTTTACACAAGCAAATTAATGCCATTATACACACCTTATCAACCAGCCCCAAACGATTGTGTTCGTTTACCTGTCAGAATTTAACGATATCACAAGACAGACACCGAGTCCAATAAGCATATCATTTTTCTAAATAATACTGACCTGACATAATTGTTGTTAATTCCGTTATAACATCGGGATAAATTTTTGAATGTGCCAAATCCAACCAAGCCATATCAGCATGTTTTTCGGGTTCCATATTTTTAGGAGTACCTTGCCACTTTAACACCCGAAAGAAAAAGTTAATATATTTTTCATCCGGTTTTACCATGACAAATTGTAAATCATTGGCTTGAACAACAATCCCTAATTCTTCATTAAGTTCTCGTATGGCCGCCTCTATAACGCGTTCCCCCTCATCCACATGACCACCGGGGAGTAAGTACCATCCTTTAAAACCATCAGTTCTTTTTAAAAATAAAAACTTGTTATCTTGTTCTAAAACAAATACAGCCGAAACTTTTTTTGTACAGTACATCATATGAAAAAGGGGAACCGAAGTTCCCCTACCCTCCTTAATTAAACAACCAATTTAAACCAAACATAACTTGATAATCCGGTTTAACATCCGCTTGATGTTCGGGATTAAAGCGCACAAGACCTTGCATTTTTGCCCGAATATTTTCAGCTAAATTAAATTGACCATAAACACCCGTATCCCATTCTCTGGCCTCAGGTGCCATTTTCAAACGATGCGTTTCATTATAAACCGTATCGGAATAATAATCACGTCCTGTCGGTAATGTTAAATCAGTATATCCAGAACGAACTCTCAGCGGTGAAGACAATACCATTCCAACATATTGAGTATCATCAAAATGATAACGAGCATCAAATGAGAAGGCATCACTATGTAATTTACCGGTTTGCATAAAATCATTCAAACGAGTAGAAGGCGTCATCCCATAGTAATAGGCCCCTGTTAATGTCAAATTTTGAATCGGTTTTAACTGTGCCGTTACTCCGGCATAGTATGTTCTGGTATTTTCCATATCAAAACCACCATTACCATGTAAGCCCATAAAGGCATTTTCTTCAGCCATCATACCACTGACAAGACCAAAACTGACTTTATCATTGGGCGTATAGGTTGCTCCGCCTTGGAATACGGATAATCTGTCAGCATCCTCCATATCATCTTCATTTGTTTTAAATAAAGCATTATCACCAGAAGCTAACCCAAAGGAAAAAGCATACTTATCATTTAAACGATAGGCATTTTCAAACCCATAGGCATTATCCATTGCCATAAACGGATTTACAGCAGTTCTATCCACATAATCTCCCATACCATAGGCACCGTCTTCCATATAATAAAAACGAACGCTGGTATTATTTAAGTGCCACGAAACATCCATACTGCCAACCCCTAATTCAGAATCGGTATTCGTTGCCGTTGAAAATGAAAACTGCATAGGCGTATCTTCATTACCAATTGTCTTAACGCTATCAAATTTCATAAAACGATGTAAGGCATTTTGGAAATTTTTACCATCGGATTCATTCACAGATACAATAGATGAAGTCGGCATCATAAATGAACGTTGATACTTATCAAAAGCGGCAAATTTAACCGGCATTTGATGAACAATCCCTTCATAATACGAGGCATTTTCAAATGCGTTTCACCCAAATTAACAGACTTGCCGTTAACCGAATTGGCTGTGGCAACAGTCATTGTCCCCTGAGGAGCTGTCGCAGCATCTAAGTTCAACAAACCATGTCCATAGACAGTATCCACCCCTTTATCGCCTAAATCTGTTGCCGTTTCAAAAATTAAATCAATCGCTTGAGCAGCCGTCAAATTTGGATAGGCCCCCATTAAAAAAGCTAAGGCGCCAGAGACAACCGGTGCCGAAAAAGAAGTTCCGTCTCCTTTATAAGCTGTTGTAGAAGCATCCGTGTACCCAACAACATCAACACCAGGAGCTGCAATACAGTAATCCTTTGCGACACCACATCTGTTGGAAAAATCGGCAATTTGATTATTTTGATCAACTGCCACGGATACAACCGTTAAATCTTTTAAATTACCAAAGGCTTCTTTAAATGTTTTAACGGAACCATCTTGTAATTCTAAAGACGCATCCAAATCCCCCAGCAACCCAATACCGGATTGAATATTGGGTTGTTTTTGTCCTTCATTACCAGCAGCGATAACCCATGCTGTCGTCCCTTCCTGAGCCAAATGCATAGCCCCATTTACAGAATCCCTCAGATACTCCAATCCCATCGTCAAATTAACCATATCATAATTTCCATCAGCATTTGGAGCAAAAACAGATGCATTTATTTCATCTGCCGGTGTTCCCAAAGACATATTAATCACTTTTGCACCAGCCTTTTGAGCAGAAATTAATGGGTCATCTAAATCACTCATTAAATCATATTTAACAGGGATAATTTTTGCATTTTGAGCAATACCATGCATGGCAATACCTTGACGATCAGCTGCAATAATAGAAGTAACAAAGGTGCCATGCCAATCATCTTCCCCCCGATTAGGCGTCGTTTGTGCCATATCCCACGTATAATCATCCGCATACCCTTGTTTCCATTTATCATATTCAGATTGCGTCATAGCAATATACTTAATAACCTGACCATTGCCATCCAATAATGCCGCAACAGGCGTACTACCATCCCCCGGATAAATTGTATGTTTCCAACAATTTGTTGTACGTTTTGTACCACAAGGACCGTAATCATAATTAAAACCGGAGACTAATTTATCCTTTAAGACCGGATTTTCAGCAACACCCGAATCAATAACCGCTACCTTAACCTCTTTTAGATTCGTATATACAGTTTGAATATGTCCAGCAGAATCTTTAGAATTCTTATCCCCTGTATAGAAACGGGCATAAGCTTCAGCTGCACCAACATTACCTAAAAAGCCACTATTTTTATATGCCTGTGTTTTAAAATCATCAGCCGTAAGTTTTTCTCCTTTATTCGGCAATCCAACCCCATTACTTGTACCACTACCGGCATCGTTTGAATCTCCGGTATCGTTTGAATCTCCAGCATCGTCCGCTCCCCCCAAGTCATTACCACTACCATTACTACCAGAAGCCGCAACTCCAATCAAAGCCGCCCCCCCGATTAAGGCACCGGCTTCCCATAATAACGTAGAAGCCGACACACCGCCTTTATCTTCAAAATAGTCACGTAAGTTTTCATTAAATTCCGCCCGTTGTTCTTGAGACAGTCTTTGCACGCACGGATGAGAACGATTGGCTCCATATTTCAATAATAAAACATAGCTTTCATAATCTTCTTCATCAATGGCATGACACAAAGGTGTTTGCCCTCGTCTGTTTTCCACATCAACCGTTCCATACGTTTTAGAAATAGTACCAAGCGTTACCTCATCTTTTTGTTCAACGGCACGCCATACCATACCAAAATGCAATGTTTGAGCCATTGCCATCGTTCCATAAGATAAAATCGTTGCACCGATTAAAAGCTTTTTCAACATACTCGCCTCTTTCATTTTATAGTACTATAATTGTATGCTAACAAACTTTCGTTAATATTTTACTAACAAAACATAATATTATATAAAAAAAACACATCTATATATTTTTAATTTTATTCTATTACTTCAAAATTTTACTTGACTTTTCGGATAATTTTCTATAAAATAGGCGAACTTTAACAAAAAAAAGAAGGGGATAAAAATGAAAAATTTAATCAAATCTATTGCCTTGGCCGGTGTTTTTGCCATGGCAACACAGGCAGAAGAAAATACTCAACCAGCCGAAAAAAGCGCTGCCGAACAACACAAGGAAGCCATTGCCGCCCAAACACAGCGGTGGATTGAAGAAACCAGAAATGGCGTTCCATCCAAAGAACGTATGGAAGAAATTATTGCGTCAAACCGTCGCATTATCCAAGAAATTTGGAAAAAAGAAGCCGAACGTCAAAGCAATTCTCGCACACAATAAGGTACACAAAAAAACAAATAGCCTCGCTTTTGCGGGGCTTTTTTATTGACAAATACATTTTTATTTTATACATTAAAACAAAAAAGGAAAGAGCATGTCATTATCATATCATATCACGGATAAAACATTATCGCTGACAGTGTCGGGCGACTATATAGATTATGATAATGAAGTGGAAAAATCGGCATTAAATGAGGCTTTATCTCATAAATTATCACATATTACCATTGACGCTCAAGACCTCAAAAAGTGGGATTCCACGTTGGTTGTCATTTTATTTAACATTATGCAGGTGGCAAATGGCAAAAAAATCAAAGTATCCTTATCCCATTTTCCAAAGGGCCTAGAACGCTTATTAAATTTAGCGATGACCGTTGACAGAAAGCCGGATAAATCAGCCTTTATTCAACAACCTATGTTAGAACGTTTAGGTCAATGGGGCATCGGGGTTTATACCGCCACCGGCAAAGGACTATCCTTTATCGGACAAACATTCCGCTCAATTGGCCGTCTGATTATGGGTAAAGCCATTATGCGCAAAGTGGATTTTTTATTTGCTCTGCAAGATTGCAGTTGGAAAGCCATTCCCATTGTTTCACTTATCAGTTTTATGGTGGGATTGATTTTGGCTTTTGTTGGGGCCGTTCAATTAAAACTGTTCGGAGCTCAAATTTATGTCGCCAGTCTGGTTACCATTGCCATGACACGCATTATGGGAGCCATTATGATTGGCATTATTATGGCGGGTCGCACAGGGGCTTCCTATGCTGCCACGATTGGCACGATGCAGGTCAACGAGGAAGTTGATGCCCTTAAAACCATGGGTATTCCGACGACGGACTTTTTGGTATTACCCAGATTTTTGGCGTTAGTTCTGACAATGCCGTTTTTGACAATGTGGGCCGATTTTATGGGCATGATTGGTGGTGGAACTGTCAGCATTTTAATGTTGGATATCGTTCCGCAAGAATATATCCGATATTCGGTTAATGCATTTGGGTTAGACAATTTCTTGGTCGGTATTTTCCATGGTCTTGTTTTCGGGTGTGTGATTGCGCTATGCGGATGCTACTATGGTGTGAATTGCGGGCGGAATGCGGACAGCGTTGGTGTCGCCACCACAAAGGCCGTTGTCAGTGCCATTGTGTGGATGATTGTGATGACCGGCCTTATTACATTAGCATGTGAGGTAATCGGCGTATGACAAAAATACCTATCATCACGGCAAAAAATTTATCAGTCGGGTATGACGATTTCCTACTCATGAAAAATATCTCGTTTGAGATTAATAAAGGCGATATCTTTATTATTATGGGTGGCAGCGGTTGCGGAAAATCTTCCCTATTAAAGGTCATGACCGGATTGGTTCCAGCAAAAGGCGGACATGTTTATATTGAGGGCAAAAACTTTACAAATGCCACCATTTCCGAGCAAAACGAAATCATGAAAAAATGCGGCATTTTATACCAAAGCGGGGCATTATTCAGCTCTATGACGTTGGCTGAAAATATTGCCCTGCCCTTACAACAGTACACGGATTATTCCGCCCAAACAATCAAAGAATTGGTTTCGTTAAAATTGGCTTTGGTCGGTTTAAAAGGCTTTGAAGATTTTTATCCGTCTGAAATCAGCGGAGGCATGAAAAAACGAGCAGGTCTTGCCAGAGCTTTGGCATTGGACCCCGAAATCGTTTATTTTGATGAACCATCGGCTGGCTTGGATCCTGTTAGCTCTAAATTATTAGACGATTTAATTTTGGATATCAACCAAAGTTTAGGAACAACAATTGTCATCGTAACCCATGAACTCAGTTCTATTTTTGCTATCGGGAATAACTCTATTTTCTTAGATGGCGCCACTAAAAGCATTGGTGCAAGAGGTAATCCAAAGGATTTACTCAAAAACCCGCCTTCAGAGGCCGTCAAACAATTTTTAACACGAGGAGAAAGCAAATGAGTAAGCAACCGAATACACAACTTATCGGATTGTTTTTAATGACCAGTATATTGGTTTTTGTTGGTATTTTAGGACATTTTATTGCTTCAAAATTCACAACGAATGACGACAACTTAGTGGTCATGTATTTTGATGAATCCGTTTCAGGATTAAATATCGGGTCTCCAGTCGTCTTTATGGGGGTTGAAATTGGCAAAGTGGCACGTATTGATTTGATTACCAATCCGGACAATATGGATTTTCGCATTCCTGTTTATGCTAAATTTTCTCCCAGAAAAAATGTGCAAATGAATGGTTTTCGAGGGCGTCATGCCATTTTAAACGCACTGATAGAAAAAGGATTGCGTGCCAGATTGACGACACAAAGTTATTTAACCGGCCAATTAATGATTGAACTTGAAATGTTGCCGGATACAAAGATTGTTTTAAAACAAGGCGAAGAAGATGATTTATTTGAAATTCCGACCGTCATATCCCAAATGGGTAAATTATCGCAAGGTATTCAAGACTTACCCGTTCGTGACAGCGTATTGAAATTCAACATTGTTATGGACAGATTGGATAAAGAAATTATTCCGAATTTAAATACATTGTTGGGGAATATAAATACCGTTATTACCAGTAATAAAAAGGATTTAACAAAAACACTGTATAATGCCAATCAAACATTGACAGATATTTCTATGGCGGCGAAATCTTTACGTAATTTTGCCGATTATGTTGAACGCCATCCGGAATCATTATTAAAAGGGAAAAAGGGAAACTAATATGAAAAAATTATGGATTTGTTTATTTGGATTGTTATTAAGCGGATGTTTTGCCGGCACAACAAAAGAATCAACTTTTTATGCGTTAAAGGTGGACGGAGGCGCTATAACCTATACGACGCCCAAAATATCCGTAAATGTGGAAAATGTGCGTATTCCGGCCTCAATTGATAAACCACAAATCGTTACCATGAACGCAAATGGTGTTGAGCTTGAAATTCACGAATTGGATCGTTGGAGCGAACCTTTAAGTTTTATGATTGCCGGCACTTTGGCTGATGACATGGCCCTGTACTTACCGAAGGCAACCGTAAAAAACGGCGGAGATGTTTTTGAAACATTTACCTACACCGTTTCGGTTGATGTGATTAAATTTATCGGTAATGGCAAAGAAGCGACACTAGATGCTTGGTGGACAGTTCGAGATATAAATGAGACGAAAGTATTGTCAGGACGCGCCACCTATTCAGAACCCACAACCCAAAGTTATGTGGATTTAGCCACGGCTCAAAGTAAAATGGTCAGTTTATTGGCCCGTGACATTTCCAAAAAAATTGCCGCTTTAAAATAAGGATATACGATGGATAATTTCCCTCCGATTTACACAATTAAAGGAGCCCATTTAAGTTTTGGGCTTCATCCATTATTTACCGGTCTGGATTTAGTTATCGGCCGGTCGGATAAAACGTGTCTCATCGGCCGAAACGGGTCGGGAAAATCAACGCTGTTAAAAGTTATTGCCGGTGTTATAGAACCGGACAAAGGGGAAATTTTTATTCAGCCTGGGACAAAAATCGCCTATATGCCTCAAGAGTCCGATTTCAAGGGCTATGCTACATTAAAGGATGTTATTTTATCGGGGCTGGATGAACACAGAGCCGATGAAGATTATCGGGCCGATATTTTAATCGGGCAGTTGGATATTGCCTCGGCACAAAATCCCGAAACGGCATCCGGCGGAGAACGCAAAAAAGCGGCATTGGCAAAAGCACTGATTGGGGAACCGGATATCTTATTATTAGATGAACCAACGAACCATTTGGATATTGCCACCATTGAAAAATTGGAAGAAATCATCAATAATTTTAAAGGGGCCGTCATTGTTATCAGCCACGACCGAGCTTTTTTAAATCATATTTCAACCTCTACCATTTGGTTAGACCGAGGTATTTTACGGGCCAACGACAAAGGCTTTGCTCACTTTGAACAGTGGCAAGAACAAATCATTAACCAAGAAATCATTGAGCAAAAAAACTTACTCAAAAAAATTGAAGAAGAAACAGAATGGCTACATAAAGGCGTAACGGCCAGACGCAAACGCAACATGGGCAGATTACGTCGTTTACAACAATTACGCTTAGAGCGCAAAGAACAAATCAAACAAACCGGTTCGGTCAACTTGACCATTGATAAGGGTGAAATCTTGTCCAAAATGATTGTGGAAACAAAGCATATTTACAAATCATTTGGGGATAGAGAACTAGTTAAAGACTTTACCATTCGTATCTTATGAGGCAACAAAATCGGTATTGTGGGGCCCAATGGCGCCGGTAAAACAACGCTGATTAAATTGATGACCAAACGATTAGAACCCGACCAAGGATTTGTGCGAATTGCCAAAAATTTGGAAGAGGCTTACTTTGACCAAAATCGTATTACATTAGACCCGACAAAAACACTGTGGAAAACTTTGTGTCCTGAGGGCGACCACATTTTTGTGAGAGGGCATTATCGCCATGTCGTGGCATATTTAAAGGACTTTTTATTTACCTCTGCACAAGCCAAAACGCCGGTTGGGGCTTTATCCGGTGGTGAAAAAAATCGGTTAATGTTGGCTTTGGCACTGGCAAAACCATCCAACTTTTTGGTATTGGACGAACCAACCAACGATTTGGATATGGATACACTGGATTTGTTGCAAGAGGCTTTGGACGAATATACCGGCACCATTTTAATCGTCAGCCATGATAGAGATTTCTTAGATAAAGTATGCACCTCGTTATTATATATGAAAGGGGACGGCACCATTACCGAATATGTCGGGACTTATTCTGATTTATTGGCCGGTGAAAAAGAAAGGGCCTTAAATGCTCAGAAAAAAACAACTGTTAAAAAGGTGGTTAAGACAGCGTCTGTGGCTGAAGTGCCGGCCTCCCCTGCCCCCAAAAAGAAACTCAGCTTTAAAGAACAACACCTGCTGAAAACACTGCCTGCGGAAATTGAAAAATTGCAAACACGCGTTGCGCATTTAGAGGATAAATTAAATGACCCGACTTTTTACGCCCAAAATCCGGATGAATTTAATAAAACGACCATTGATTTAACAACAGCCAAAGAACAACTGGAAACGGCGGAAATGACGTGGTTAGAATTGGAAATTTTACAAGAAGAAATCAATCAAAAATCATAAAAACAAAAAAATATTGACAAACACTTTAAAATATACTACACTATCTCCTGTTTTTTGTAAAACTAAGACATTAACGAAAAAAAGGAGTTTATTTATGACACGCAAAACAACTAAACGGGATATCGAAAATTTATTAAGCAAGATTCGAGAAAATAAAGTTTCCAACAAAAATGATTCAAAAAAATATATTGATATTAACGTAC
>JAFXFY010000173.1 GCA_017513365.1 Alphaproteobacteria bacterium
CAATATTTTAACGTCTATTCCCTCTCAAGTCGTTTCTAATGGTGTGGGCGGTGTCTTGGGCAGTGTTGGTCGTCTGACTGAATGGGCCTATAAAAAGATGGTACCTCATAAAACCACTTATATCAGTGAGGACAGTGCGCATACAGCCAACATCAAAAAACAAAACAGTTTTTTCGGAATCCCATCCGATTTTGTGGTACTGTACGGAGCCCCCTCCCCCGCTGTCATTAACTATATGACACAAAATATCAGAACCAGAAATTAAAGAAAATCCTCACCAGATGGTGAGGATTTTTTTGCTTTAATTAACAAAAACACCTCGCTCGGCGGTGAGGTGTTTTTACCTTTTTAATAAACGATAATTTGCCTTAACGAATATGAAAATGCTTCATAGCTCGTATGACCATTTTAGCCTGTTCCGGATTTAATCGGCCATTCACAACACACTGAGGTGACTGTGTCTGAAAATTTTCATCATTTTCCAACAATTTTCCAACTGCGCACAGTGCGTTCATTAACTGTTTTTGACCTTTAGCCAAATACAACCTTTCATAACAACTTAATAAGGAATACGTTGAAGAATTTGGTTCTTTAAACAAAAGCATTAACGGCGTATTACCATCTTCATCTTGAATAAAAGGATTGGGATTAAAGGGCAATATGGCTCGAATTAAATTATCATTTTTAAATGCGGCCATAAAATGCAACATTGTTTGTCCATTTAAATCTTGTGTATTAACATCCAATCCGTTTTTTAAAGCCCCAACAACCTCTGTTTCTGTTTTACCATATAAAAAACCTCGCATATATTTAATTTGTTGCATTTCATTACTCATAGATATACCCTCTCAATAAAAAAAGGTAAGACATACAGCCTTACCTCGTGATTATATAATATATTTTTTAACGATTATCTTTTTTACCGGATAATCTATTGGCGATGGCCATAAAACCTTGTCTGGACGTTTTAAATTCGGCCAATTCTTTATTCATATCCGGTTCAATAACGGCATAAGCAATTAAATCTTGCAATTGTTGACCGGTATGTTTTGTACATTTATTGGCATATTTTGCCATAATCGGTGAAAAAGCCAACGCATTTTGATTAGTTACCTCCTCGGCCGGTGTTTTTCCCGCATTATTTTCTACAAACGGATTGGGATTATACGATAAAATGTGTTCCAATGCCTGTTTATGTTCTTCGTTTTGACCATCGCTATGACGCATAAAATGATGCAATAACGTATCACCATTGGCATCTTGAGCATCAATATTTTGCAAATTGGGTGTATCATTGAATAACTCTTGAGCCACTTTACTATCTAACGGACCAGAATCCGGCATCGCATACATAAAATCATGGATAACATCCAAAAGTTCACCGGCATAATTGCTGGATTGCAATACGCCCGTCATCCGAACGATTTGTTCCGATTGTTTTTGTGTCATTTGTGTCATAATATCCTCCTTTTAATTTAAATTATTCGGCACGACCATTGGCGCCACGACGCATCTGAGCAATAATATCTTTTGCTTTAGAAGTAGAAACAAACAAAGGTGATGCACAGGCATCATCAACCATACCAACCAACTCGGCAAACATATCAGCTTGACATTCAACTTGGAAACGACGTTGTTTTTCCGCATACGATGCTTCATAGGCAGCCAAGAAAGCAACTTGAGAAGTAGCTCCACGCCACACAGCCAACATCCGAGGTGTCATTGCATCATTATTTTCAATAAACGGATTGGGATTACGTTTTAAAATACTTGGCAAAGCACAAGGAACATATTCTGTTTTTACCAACTTATGCAACAGTGTATCTCCTCGGGCATCTTGAGCGTTAATATTCACATTTTCCGGCATTTTTTCAAAGTAGTCATCATCTTTTCTTTGAACAGCTTCAAACATTTTTTCTTCTGGTGTCATATTATTTCCTTTACTTTAAAAATGAATTATTGAGTAATTCTACACTATCTGCATACATTTGTCAATTTTTATTTACACATTTCAAGAAAAAACGCCACTTGCATTTTTTTTATTTTTATGCCATTATGCCCTCAACAAAAGGATAAATATGAGACACGGTGTATTATTTTACTTTTTTATTTTCTTTATCGGTATATCTTTAATCGGTGGCAGTGTTTTTACAACTTACAGCCAATTTGTCGGTGAAGGTCCCCTACCCGAACGCACCGAGGTTGTTGTCCCACGTGGCAGTTTAAAGAAAATTGCCGATTTTTTACATAAACAAGGCATTATCGCCAGCCCGTCTATCTTTGTCTTAGGCGTGCGGGCCAGCGGGAATACCCACAAAATCAAATCCGGAGAATATTCCATTCCCAGACGAGCCAGCGCCAAAATGGTTATGGATATTTTAGTCAGCGGTCAAACCTATATCCGACGAGTGGTTATACCGGAAGGGTTAACATCTGCTCAGATTGTAGAGATTTTAAACAATGCAAAAGGATTAGTCGGCATTATTTCTCAAATACCGAAAAATGGGACATTGCTCCCCGAAACATATCATTATTCATACGGTGATACAAAAGAAGGTATTATCGTACGTATGCAAAATGCCATGAAACGTGTTATTGATGCCGAATGGGAAAAGCGTGCCGATAATTTACCCCTTAAATCCAAACAAGAAGCGATTATTTTGGCCTCCATCGTTGAAAAAGAAACGTCTAAAGATGCCGAAAGAGCAATGGTTGCCGGCGTATTTATCAATCGGCTGAACAAAAAAATGCGTCTGCAATCCGATCCGACCGTCATTTATGCCGTAACCGACGGACGATTGGATTTAAACCGTTCTTTAAAGAAAAAAGATTTAAAAATCCAACATCCGTATAATACTTATGTGATACCGGCCCTGCCTGCCGGTCCTATTGGAAACCCAGGGAAAGACGCCATAAAAGCCGTTTTAAATCCCGCCCAAACAGATGCCCTTTATTTTGTCGCCACAGGCCGAGGCGGACATGCCTTTGCCAAGACCTTAAAAGAACACAATAAAAACATTCAAAACTGGCTGAAAGTTTTACGTCAAAAACGGGCGAAATAAAAGTAATCTGAAAAAAAATTTATGTTTATGATTTTAGCAATATAAAAAAGCATTATATAAAAAACAGAAGGTCTCAGCCTTCTGTTTTTTATTAGCTTAAAAATATGAAACTTAATCAATGAATGTATATAAACTGTCAAATCTGGCAGCATACATAACGTCCTTGACTTTACCTTGAACCCCTTTAATTTCCAAATCAACCGCTTTAGAGGATGCTTCATCATGAGCAATCACAAACATACCAAGTGCCGCAGAGTCAATAAAATCACAATCCTTCAAATTAAAGATAATTTTTTTATCCTGTGCCGATTTGATTAAAGAAATGATTTCAAAAAAAGTGTCATGATCACGAAAGGTAAAAGCCCCCGAAATCACAATTTCTTTTCCGTCTTTTAAATTTATCGTTTTATAATTCATGGTGTACACTCCTTTTTTTCATATTTTTATTCATTTTTTTTCATTCGTCAAGCGTTATTTTACGATTTTTTCCTTTTTTTTACGAAAAACCAAATAGTGAGGTTGTCTGCCGGCAGCAATTCCTTTTTTTTCGTACCGTGTCGGCACCCAATCAACGGGGGCTTGATGAATATCCTTATTGACTTGTTCAAATAATCCGCTTAAAGCAACTTGTTCTATAGCCCATTCGGCATAATTTGCCACATCCGTTGCCACATATAAACAACCGGTATCGGAAATTAACCGATGTAAGTGGTGCAAATTGGCCTGATTAATAAAACGTCGTTCGGCATGTCTGGCCTTTGGCCACGGATCCGGATACAATACAAATACCCGTTCAAAGGAATTATCTTTAAAATGGGGAAACATTTGGCGCACATCATCGGGCCAAATACGAACATTATCCGCACGGCCTTCCTCCAAATCTGTATGCGTAGATTCACCGGTATGAGAACCATTTAAATGAGCCAACAATGACACAACACCGTTTAAGAAAGGTTCCGCCCCAATAATACCAACATCCGGATACATTTTAGCCAATTCCGCCACATGTTCTCCGCCACCAAAACCCACCTCTAACCAAACCTCTTTGGGAGTAATACCAAACAGCGTGTTAAAATCAAAAGTTTGTCCCTCAGATGGCAAGGTTGGTTTTAATTTCGGCAACATATTATCCAATAACATTTGTCTGGAATTATTAATAGCTTTGCCTTTACGGCGCCCGAAAAATCGTAATTCTTTAAATGCCATATCTTTTATTTATCCTCAGAAGATTCCACATTCCAAATGTCTTTAGCATATTCGGCCACCGTTCTGTCAATGGAAAATTTACCGGAACGCGCGATATTCAGTAAAGCCTTTTTACACCATTCTTCTCGGTTCAAATAATCCGTTGAAATTTTGTCTTGAACAGCTGTATAAGAATCAAAATCTGCCAACAACATATAGTAATCTTTAAACATAATGTTTTGACCAAGCGGTGCGAACAGATTTCTGTCTTCATTCGGTGTAAAAGTCCCATCCGTCAAACTGTCAATGACACGTTTAATACGAGGGTCGGAATTATAGTAATCCCACGGTTGGTGAGAACTACGCATATGGCGTTCTTCCACTTCTTCCGCCGTCAAACCGAACAGATAGAAATTTTCCGCCCCAACCTCTTCACGAATTTCAATGTTGGCGCCATCCAAAGTCCCAACCGTTAAAGCGCCGTTCATTGTGAATTTCATATTACCCGTACCGGAAGCTTCAAATCCGGCTGTTGAAATTTGTTCGGAAATATCGGATGCCGGAATAATAATTTCGGCTGAAGATACTTTATAATCCGGAATAAAGACAACCTTTAATTGACCATTGACACGTGGGTCGTTATTGACAACATTGGCCACGTTATTAATAAACTTAATAATCAACTTAGCCGTTTCATAACTGGGGGCTGCTTTACCACCAAAAATATAAGTTTTCGGATGTATCATTTGCCCCCCGTTTTCAACAATATCCAAGTATTGATGCACAACATGTAAAATATTTAAAAATTGACGTTTATATTCATGAATACGCTTAACTTGACAATCAAAAATACTATTTGTATC
>JAFXFY010000174.1 GCA_017513365.1 Alphaproteobacteria bacterium
AAAGAATTTACTCGCAGAGAGGACGATACCTTTGAAACGGTTGTATCTAGACTCCGTGCTTTCCGCGAAGTAACGGCTCCACTCATACCTTACTACGAAAAAAAGGGGCTATTAAGGTGCATTGATGGGACGGGACCCATTGATGTTGTTAGTGAAAAAATCAGAAAAATAGTAGGATATTGATTTTTGGTCTTGACACAAAACGAAAAATAGTGTATATTTCCCACTAGTTTTAGTGTCTTGTTTGAAAAAACAAGAATTGATTTGTATTATTTTTATAATTTAATGGAGAGATTACCTTGGCACGTATTGCAGGTGTAAATATTCCGACAAATAAATTGGTTGTCATTGGTTTGACATACATTTATGGTATCGGTCGTAAAACATCACAAGAAATTTGTGATAAATTAAACATTCCCGCTAATAAACGCGTGAATGAATTAACAGATGATGAAACATTGAAAATTCGCGAATTGATTGACAATTCCTATCAAGTAGAAGGTGATTTACGTCGTGAAGTTTCCTTGAATATTAAACGCGTTATGGATTTGGGTTGCTACCGTGGCTTGCGTCACCGTAAAGGTTTGCCGGTTCGTGGTCAACGCACTCATACGAATGCTCGTACCCGTAAAGGTAAAGCAATCGCCATTGCCGGTAAGAAAAAAGCAACTAAATAAGCGTTAGGAAAGGAATAATTCAATGGCAGAAAAGAAAACTGTAGCGAAAGTTAAAAGTCGCGCTAAAAAGAACATTTCCGTGGGTGTTGCTCACGTAAATTCCACATTTAATAACACTATGGTAACTATTACAGATACTCAAGGAAACACAATTTCTTGGTCTTCTTCCGGGTTAAAAGGTTTCCGTGGTTCCAGAAAATCCACTCCGTATGCTGCTCAAATGGCTGCTGATGATGCCGCTCGTAAAGCGATGGAACATGGGTTGAAAACAATTGATGTTTTGGTTGTTGGTCCTGGTTCCGGCCGTGAATCCGCCTTGCGTGCTTTCCAAGCCGCCGGTTTAGTAGTTACTTCAATTAAGGATATTACTTCAACGCCATACAATGGGTGTCGCGCTCGTAAACGTCGTCGTGTTTAATTGAATTTTTTAGTGCAAGCGAACGCTTGTTGTGCATTAATTTTTTTATAAAGGAATCTGATTATGATACAAAAAAATTGGCAAGAATTAATTAAACCAACGAACTTGTCTGTTGATCAAAAGGTCCCCGGTTTTAAAGCAACCGTATCCATTGAACCATTAGAACGTGGTTTCGGTAATACACTCGGTAATGCTTTACGTCGTGTGCTGTTGTCTTCTTTGCAAGGCGGAGCTGTTACTGCTATCAAAATTGATGGCGTGTTGCATGAATTCTCATCTATTCCGGGTGTTCGTGAAGATGTAACAGATATTATTTTGAATATTAAATCTTTGGCTTTGAAAGTGGATTCTGAATTGCCTCAAAAAATTTATTTGAATGCAACGGGTCCTGCTGTTGTAACGGCTGCTCAAATCGTTACAAACCAAAGTGTTGAAGTTATGAATCCTGATTTGGTGATTTGTACATTAGATAAAGATGCATCTATCCATATTGAAATGACGGCCACAACTGGTAAAGGTTATGTACCGGCCAGTCAAAATCGTCCGGAAGAATGCCCGATTGGCTTGTTGCCGATTGATTCTTTGTTCTCTCCGGTAAAATCCGTTGTTTACAAAGTGGTAAATGCACGTGTCGGTCAACAAACAGACTATGATAAATTGTATTTAACTGTTGAAACAAATGGTGTTGTCAGACCGGAAGATGCTGTGGCTTTTGCCGCTCGTATCTTGCAAGAACAACTCAAATCCTTCATTAACTTTGAAGAACCGGAAGAAACGACAATTGAAGATAAAATTGCTGAATTGCCGTTCAATAAAAACTTACTTCTTAAAGTGGATGAATTGGAATTGTCCGTCCGTTCTGCAAACTGTTTGAAAAACGACAATATCATCTATATTGGTGATTTGGTCCAAAAAACAGAATCCGAAATGCTCAGAACGCCAAACTTTGGCCGTAAGTCTTTGAATGAAATCAAAGAATTGTTGGCTCAAATGGATTTGCATTTAGGTATGCAAGTTGAAGGATGGCCTCCAGAAGATTTGGAAGTGTTGTCCGCAACAGTTGAAACAGACAATTAAATTGATTTTATGGGGGAACTGAGCGGTCGTTAGCGGTACTCAAAACTCATGTAGCAAATGTACATTCAAGTTTTTGCGTTCCGAAACTCCCTCCATTTCCCTCCGTAAAATGCAATTTATGTAAAAATAATAACAAAATCCTTCAGTTGTTTGAAGGTCCGCCTCTTTTCTCGGGACGTGGAAGAAGTGGTCAGTTTTATCCGTCAGGAGTCAGTTCCGAAACGGGTTTAGATAAAAATGAAAGGAATGAAAAATGCGTCACGGTTTTAAAAAAAGAACATTAAATAGAAAATCTGCTCATCGCCGCGCTTTGTTTGCAAACTTATCTGTGGCTTTGGCTAAACATGAACAAATCAAAACAACTTTACCGAAAGCTAAAGAATTATCTCCTGTTTTCGAAAAGTTAATCACTAAAGCGAAAAAAGCCGACTTGGCTGCTCGTCGCGCTTTGATTTCCTTCATGGGTGATGAAGCAATGGCCGAAAAAATGATTTCCGTTTTGGCTCCACGTTATAAAGACCGTCATGATGGTTATGTGCGTGTGTTAAAAGCCGGTTTCCGTTTTGGTGACTGTGCTCCGATGGCAATCGTTGAATTGGTTGACAGAGATGTAACAGCTAAAGGTAAAGACTCTGGTAAAGTTGTTGAAGTTGAAGCAGCTGTTGAAGAAGTAAAGGCTGAAAAACCAGCTAAAACAACGAAAAAAGCCGCTGCTAAACCGGCTGCTAAAAAAACCAAAAAAGCCGATGCTGAATAATCACTTATAGCATTTGAGATAAGAGGAGTCCGATTGGATTCCTCTTTTTTTATATGTTTTTTGAGAACCAAGTAGAATATTCTACTCAGCTGGTTTATCCACACACCTGCGCCCATCCCCTTCGGGTGAGGTATCTTTGACTTGACCGGCCGGACAAACAGGACAACTACCATTCCTGTCATTTCCACCTTTTGCAACATTGTAATACCGATTTGGACATTTATCGCATTCTATTTTGGATGATAGAAGGTTTCCTGCTTCGGTACAATCTCTACAAAAAGCGTGTGCTCCACTTAAGAAAGTCCAAAATTGTCCACTTGGACATGTACAAGCGGTTTTGTCTTCACTAATAGTACCTTGATGTCCATAACAGCGGGTACATAATCCTGTTGTATTTTTACTTGCGCTATCTTTGGGATAAAAGATAACATTTTCGGCACATCCTTGTATTTTATTGCAATCTGCTTTTGATGAATAGGGGTAAAATCTAAACTGTTCACATTTAAAACATAACCCATACATATATGTCATATCTTCTCCACATCTTTTTTTGCACACTTCTTCGGTTACTCCCGAAATCGTGGTATAATTGCATTTAACACAGTGTTCACCAAAACCAGAATTATAACGGTCTCCCCATATTGTTCCATCACATAGATAACATTTATCTTTACTAACATTACCTGTGTAACTAAAACTGTCGCATTTTGCACATTTTCCTTGTTTATTTTCAACATATCCCTCTTCACATTTTGTGCATATATCATTGCGACAATCTTCACCTTCTGGACAGTTGAGTTTATCATCAAAACAATGTTCACCTGTGCAGACTGAACAAGTGCCATATTCTAAAGAATCAGTTGTGATTTCAAAAATATAACTCAGTTCATTTTCTGACTTATCGCACGTCCATACGGATTGACCATTGGCTTTTAACATTAACACATATTCCGGTTTTGTTTTCAGCAAAATATCACACGCTGTCTTAGACACACCCGATACATTAACGTAAATCAAATTCGGTGTTTTTTCTGATGTGGAATCATAGTCAAAGTCATCAGGATTTGCAAAGTCAAAGCCGTATTCATATGGGCTTTGCAGGTCTAATTCTATATCGGGAAAAGCCCCCTCTGAAACGATTTGATGAACTGTATTCGGGTATTTTAATTCTTGGTAAACCAAACGGATATCTTGTAATACTTGGTTGGCCCTATGTTTATTTATACCATAATTGTATCCCGCAATTCCGCCGATGGTCAGCACACCTATAACCGCCAAAACACCGATAGTTTCCACCATCGACCGACCGGATTGAGTTGTATGTCTCACGTTAAACCTCCATAATAAAAAAATCGCCTTGATGCGAGGCGGTCGGAAGTTGGAAACTACTAATCTGAAATAGTGCGACATATTAGATAAAAACAAAGTTTTATCCTATTTTGACGCCCTCCGACCAAGTCGGAAAGCATACGCAATTATCGTCCTAAATTTGGGACGCAGATTAAGAGGTTTCCACACCTCGGGGCGAACATCACTCGCCTTGTCTGTAAGGCTAACAGAAATTGATATTTAATTCAATCTTTATTTTTGTATTTTTTCATTTTTTTTGATTAAAATGTAAAAGATCTAAATGGTAATACCAGATAACAGAGAGATTAAAATATTGTATTTTTATTGTTAAAAATATTTTAAAATCAATTTGTTGTTGAGATTAGAACGATTCGTTTTTTTATGGATAAAATGAGGTATTTTTGTGTCAAAACAAGATAGAACTAAGCCCTTTATATTTATTTTTAGATGATTTTTATTCACAAAATATATACTTTTGTTTATATTACAGAGAATAAAAGGAGTATTTTTTGTTTTTTTATTAAAAAAAGACCGAAATTTTCATTTTTTCTCTTGTAAAATTAAATTAATTGGTGTAAGTATACTTTTATATACAACAAATGGTTGATGTTTGTAGGGAGAGAGAAATCAGCCAACTTGTATTTTTCGGGGGAATAAATGACAAGGTGTTTGTTGTATAGGGGGACTTTGTGGCAGATGACCTGTCAGTAGGGGGAATGGTCCGGTTATTTGCCGACAAAGGGGACGCACGAAATGGGGGATTTTGTGCGTTCTTTTATTAAATATTTTTAATGTTTGTTTATTATATTAAAAAATATCAGAAGATAGTTTTTCGTTGGTATAAAAAATCTTAGGATTGGTTTTTGGGATGATTACACCGAAAAAAGAGGGTTAAATCCAAAAAAATACCGCTCTGGAAAAAGAGCGGTATTTTTGTATCATTACCTTGCGGTACTATCTCGTCCACCGGCATCATATCGGCCGAAGTTTTGAATCAGTTGTTCAGTAATGGATAATTCTTTATGTTGAGTCGGAGTCATAGCCGAATCAAATGATACTTGATTTGCATCAGCCAGTGTCAAATGCTTTTGACCGTTTACCACATTGTTTTCGTCAAAATAGAAAACGTAAATATCTCGTTCAAATTCTTTAGGATCCAAGAAAGCTCGGCTTTTTTTGCGAATTTTGGCATACATAATAAAGTTTTCTTGCGGTTCTTCATAAACCGGAGCCCCTAAAATACGCAAGACTTGATCTTTTGTATGAGTACCATTTTTGATAATCTCTAGCCGAGAGGGAGCCGGCAAATCACCACTTTGATAAGTTTCACAGGCTCCTAAAAATAAAGGAGTAGAAATTAAGCATATGGCAATAAGTTTCTTGAACATTGTTTTCTTCTTTGTTATACTGTTGACCTATATATATTGGGTGTTATAGCCCAAAGCAACCCTCAAGTCAATAAAAAAGGATATAAAATGCGTACTAATTTGTTTCAAACTATTGATGTCAAAACAATTCCGGTTAATGGAATCACATTTACTTTAACGGCAACAGAAGAAGAATGTCGAGCGTTGGCGGAACGATTCGATCTACCAGCCGTTTACTCATTTGAATTGTCGGGTACTGTAAAGGGGAATGATATTTTGCGTTATGACGGACGGTTTGAAGCAAAAGTTGTACGAGAATGTGTGGTATCTTTGGAAGAATTTGAACAAACGGTATTGGGAGAATTTTCTGAATTATTTTCTGAAAGCGGAACTGATTTTTCAGTAGAAACAAATTTTGATATTGATATGGATGATGAAGAAACGGTTGATTTGATTAAAAACGGTCGTTTAGAAATAGGGGAGATTGCCGCTCAACAATTTGCCTTAAATTTAGATCCGTTTCCCAAAAAAGAAGAGGGTGTTTTTGAGTATACGGAAGCCGTGATGGATAAACCCAATCCGTTTGAAATCTTAAAAAACTTGAAAAAAAAGTAAAGGTATGATATAATTACCTTAAAGGAGGGGATTATTATGGAAAGTCCAGATACAATTATAGATGATGTGCGTAATCCAAATGTGTCTTATGCGGCGAAATATCAAGATTTGGACGCTTTAGTTCAACAGTTTTTTGCCGATGGAGATATTTCAGCGGTGGAATTAAAAACATTGGGGCGATTAGATTCTTTGTTGACCCGTGAATTTCGGGTTGCTCAGGATTATATTGGTAAAATGGATAAAAAATCTCCGATGTATGCAGCGGCTCAGGAATTGCTGACGTATATGTATCGGTGTCGCAATTTAATTGATTCGGCTCATGATAAAGCACAAGTATATCATACCATTAATGAGGATAAGCAAAAACCAATTGTTGTGCCAGTAAAACCAGAAAAAGAAGAAAAGGAAACTTTGTCGATTCGTAATGTCAGTCGGGCCGGAGCCTTTTTGATGATGAGTTTGATGACCGAAAAAGAACGTATGGCAGCTGAACAATCTTTTAGCGAAAAAGAGGTTGCTGCGTTGTCGCCTCAGGAGCGTGAAGCCATTCAATTAAATATTGTACGGGCTATCTCAGCCATTCATGATAAACAAGCTGATTCCCGCCGTTTAAATCATATTTTGGGATTGGAACATACACGAGGGGCAGCTCGCTAAAGAGGCTTGTACACATCGTCCATTTTCACTTTTATAGTGTAAATTAAAAAAAATGCTTGACTTTACTTTGAAAAAAAGGTATAAAAACGTACCATTAAAGTAAAAGTGGCATTTTTTTTGTAGCCATACAGAAAAGTAGCGTATTATATTTTGATATTTATGAAAAGGAGAATAGACAATGAAACGTACATATCAACCGAGTAAACTCGTTCGCACACGCAGACACGGCTTTCGTGCCAGAATGGCAACAGTCGGTGGTCGTGCCGTTTTAAATGCTCGTCGTCGTAAAGGTCGTAAAGTATTAAGCGCTTAATTGTACGTTAAAGGGGGCAGTTGATGCAACCTGTTCGTTTGAAAAAGCGCAAGCAATTCGTGCGAGTTACAAATCAAGGACGGAAGTTAGTTTCTTCCGGCCTTATTTTGCTATATGCGCCCAATAATACTGATAAA
>JAFXFY010000175.1 GCA_017513365.1 Alphaproteobacteria bacterium
AGTATCCCAATGAAATATATTTGTGAGTAGTGGAAAAGTGGGTATGAGCACTGCAAATACCGCAAAAATCACTGGTAGATTTTTCATAAATGAAGTATTCGGCTTTTGCGTTTTCATTAAAACCTTTAACAATGCTTTGTAAAAAATCATAACTATGTTCTGGCTGAGTATTTTTTGCCACCCAAGGCAACCATTTGCCCAAGTGTTCGCGATTGCGACTGACGACACGAAACAACATATGAGCTGTTTCAAAATTGGCAGTTGGTATTTTTAAAGTGATGTGTTCACCAGTCAATATTTCTTTAAATTTGATATTATTCATTGTGATTTTCCTTTATTTTGGGTGGATGCAAAGTGATTATATCTTAATTTTTCAAAGGGTTCAATTAAAAAGTGCTTGACAGAGGGAAAAAAAAATGGTATAAAACACACCGTGAACCGAACAGGCTAAATACAGGCTGCCTTAAGGTTTTTGTTTAACTTATTGAAAAAGGATAAGAAAATGCCTAAATTAAAAACAAAAAGCGCTGTTAAAAAACGCTTTTCTTTAACCGGAACCGGTAAAATTAAAAGAACAACAGCCTACAAACGTCACTGCTTGTTGTGCAAAACTTCAAAAATGAAACGTCAAGCTCGTGGAGGTGCCATCTTGGACGACTCCAATTTTGACTTAGTTAAAAGACATATGCACGGATAAGGAGGTAAGACAATGGCTAGAGTAAAACGTGGTACGACAGTTCGTGCAAAACACAATAAAATTTTGAAAATGGCTAAAGGTTATCGTGGACGTAACTCCAAGGTTGTAACCGTTGCTAAAGAAAAAGTGGAAAAAGGTCTGCAATATGCTTACCGTGACCGTCGCAAGAAAAAAACAGACATCCGTCAATTGTGGATTGTCCGTATTAATGCGGCAGTACGTGCAAACGGTATGGTTTATTCCCGTTTTATGAACGGGTTGGCCAAAGCCGGTATTGCTTTGGATCGTAAAATTTTGGCCGATATCGCTGTCAATGATGCAAAAGCTTTTGCTGATTTGGTTGCTAAAGCCAAAGCCGCTTTATAATTTTCAAAGCGAAAATCCTTTTAAGAAACGTCGGGTTTTACCGGCGTTTTTTATTTTATCTTAAAATTATTTAAGAAAATTGATCATTTTTTGATATCTATATATGTCAAATATTAACAGTATATTAACAGCTCTTCACTTTTTTTAATTATTTTTTTAAATCGTATTGACTTCTGATTCGGGATTTGATAAAAACGCGATTTCGTTTTAAATGAAAGGTGAAAAAAGGTATATTATGTTATTCGGTTTGATTAAGACAAAAGATGAAAGAAAAGAGTTATTATTTTTGCGGTCGTTTATTCGTGGGCAATACAAAGTATTTTTGGATAAAAAATTAATTACTCATATGCTGAAGAAAGGATTTAATATTGATATCCAAGGCTATTACGGTAATACATTATTGCATTGGGCTTTGTTAAGCAATAATGAAGAAATGGTTCAGTTTTTGTTGAAAAATGGAGCGAACCCCAGCATTCAAAACAGAACGCGTATTACGCCGTTTTATATTGCCGCTCAAAAAGGTAATGTTGTGGCTATGGATATGATGTTGAAGAAAGAAGAAACAAAAAAAGAGGTTATGACCAACTCTTATAACTGGACTACTTTGCATACGGCGGTTCGGGAATGTTGGAAAGAGGCAACAAAGCTGTTATTAAGACGAGGGGCCGACATTAATGCCAAAAATGCCATTGGGAAAACTCCTCTGCATATTGCAGCGGCGAAATGGCATGTCGGAATGTTGCAAGAATTATTGAAAAATAAACCGGATTTAAATGTCCAAGATGCTAACGGTAATACGCCGTTGCATGATGCTGTACTCAGTAATACGGTTTCCATTCAAACGATTAAAATGTTGTTGGCTAAAGGGGCTAATCCAATGATACGAAATTATGCCGGATTGACACCATTGCAATTGGCTTTTCATCGCCAAAAATTGCAAGTGGCTCAAGTGTTGAGTAACGCCGAACAAGAATATTTGGAAAAGGATTTGCCAGTTACTCCAACGTATGCACAACCTTACCATATTGCTCGTCAATATATAGAATGTCGTAGCGCTTAAGTCATATTTATTTGAGATAAAAACGTCCTGTAAAGGGCGTTTTTTTGAATGCGTAATAATTCTTGACAAATTCAGTAATTGGTGCTATAGTTCAGTTATATTATATTGGAGGTTCTAATGAGATATCGTCACAGAGTAAATTTAATGATGCAGGAAATGAAAACGGGTACATTTAAAAAGACTGAACGGGAGATAAATAATTCTCCAGAAGCACTGGCCCGTGATAACGCTTTATTAGAGGCCTTTATGAATGAAGACATTGAGGCTGTTAAAGCTTTATTGAAACCTGAAAATGGTGTTCGTGGTGCTAATCCGAATGTTAAAGATGAATTTGGTAGAACTTTATATCATTTGGCTCGCCGTTGGGGATGGAGTGAGATAAAAGGGCTGTTAAAACAACATGGTGGTCGTATTATTCGTAATCCGAATGCCGCTCATTACGAGGTATATAAATCTAACAAAAGCCGTGTTCGTAGTTAAGGAGGTCTTATGGGTGGTTTGCAGATATTATATTTGAATTCAAAAATACCCACCATTTTTGGTGGGTGTTTTAATTATGGGTATTTAGTGTGCTTCTTTCCAATTATTTCCAACACCGACTTCTACAATTAAAGGAACAGATAAATCTACAACAGTTTCCATGGCGTTTTTAATGAGGGTAGAGGCTTGTTCAACATCACTGTCGGCAACTTCAAAAATCAGTTCATCGTGTACTTGTAATAGCAAGGAGGCATCTAAGTGTGATTGATTTAACTCCTGTACGACTTTTTTCATGGCCAGTTTGATAATATCGGCGGCTCCCCCTTGGATAGGGGCATTGATGGCTGCTCGCTCTGCAAAAGAACGTAATCCTTTATCATTAATACCATAGACATAACATTTACGCCCAAACGGTGTTTCAACATATTCATGCTCATGGGCAAAAGCAATTGTTTTATCCATATATGTTTTAATTTCGGGATATTTATCAAAGTATGCGTCAATGTATTGTTTGGCTTCGGTTCGGGAAATTCCCAATTGATTGGATAATCCAAAAGCCGAAATACCATACACAATGCCAAAGTTAATGGCTTTAGCGCGTCTGCGTGTATCTGCATCAATTTCATTGAGTGGAATACCGAATACTTGTGAGGCCGTTAAGGCATGAATGTCTTCGTTATTGATTAATGCCTGTCGCAATAATTTGACATCGGCCACATCTGCCATTAAGCGAAGTTCAATTTGTGAATAATCGGCACAGATTAATTTATAGCCCTCTTTTGCGATAAAGGCTTGTCGGATTTCCTTGCCGGCTTCGGACCGAATGGGGATATTTTGTAAATTAGGGTCCGATGAGGCCAGTCGGCCCGTGCTGGTACTGGTTAAAGAAAAGGAGGTATGAACTCGCTTGTGATTTGGATATAATAATGTCAATAGGGCATCAACATAAGTACTTTTTAATTTAGAAAAACTGCGATAATCAATCACTTTTTGGGCTAATTCATTGCCATTTTCGGATAATTTTTCTAAAATTTTAATATCTGTTTTCCACGCACCATTACTGCCTTTTTTCCCTCCGGAAGCCCCCATTTTTTCAAATAAAATAACACCCAGTTGAGCCGGAGAGTTAATATTAAATTCTTCGCCGGCCAATTCATAAATTTTATGGGTTAAATCGGCTAATTGTGTATCAAAATAGACGTTTAAACGATTGAGTTGATCTTTGTCAATCATAATGCCATGGCGTTCCATGTCAAACAATATTTGAATGAGTGGTAAATCAAATTTTTTTAAGATGTTGTCTTCTTCGGAATGTGTCAGTTGTGGTTCAAATACCTGATATAACCTTAATGTAATATCGGCATCTTCGGCCGCATATTTTGTGGCCCCTTCCAATTCGGCTTGGTCAAACGTAATTTGAGCCCGACCCGTTCCGCAAATATCACGATATTTA
>JAFXFY010000176.1 GCA_017513365.1 Alphaproteobacteria bacterium
CGAAAAAGGACGAATAGCAAAAGCCTTGTCTTTTGCCAAACAGTTGTTTTCTAAACGAAACAGATAGACAATAAAACTGTATTGGTTCAGCAGGTTATTGACTCCCTACAAGAAAAGGTCGTCATTTTGGTGGCTTTGGTTAATGATAAATCAGGCTAAATGTAGCGTGTTATCCCACCTTGGCAATATGAATCAAATTTGTATTGCCATGAGTGGCAAATGGAATACCGGCCGTGATGATAATTTCATCATCCGGTTTGGCATATCCGGCCTCTTTAACATAGTTTACTGCAACGGGTATCACATCTGTTAAATCTTCCAGAGTTGGCACAACCACCGAACGCACGCCCCAAACTAAGGCCATACGATTTGCAATGGCTTCAGTTGTTGTCATACTAATAATCGGCAACAACGGCCGTTCCCGAGCCGTACGCAAGGTTGTTTTACCGGATACGGAATAACTGACAATACAGGCCGGTTTATCCAATACTTTTATCATTTGGCGAATAGCCGAAGTAATGGCACTGGCAACCGTTTTATCCGGTGGCATGGTGGATTTTTCCATATCGTTAATATAATGAATATCTTGAGACGTTTTTGTGATGATTTTTTTCATCATACTCACTGCTTTTATCGGATACTCGCCCATAGCTGTTTCGGCCGAAAGCATAACGGCATCGGCCCCATCATAAACGGCAGTTGCCACATCGGATACTTCTGCACGGGTTGGAACAGGGGATAAAATCATACTTTCCAGCATTTGAGTGGCCACGATAACGGGTTTACCAGCCGCTCGGCAGGTTTCAATAATCCTTTTTTGGATGGCGGGTACCGTTTCAATAGGGCATTCAACCCCTAAATCTCCACGTGCCACCATAACACCGTCGGCCAACTCAATAATTTCTTTTAAATATTGCAAGGCAGAGGGTTTTTCAATTTTAACAATAATACCGGCTTTATCACCGATAATATCTCGGGCCATTTTAACATCTTCGGGTTTTTGCACAAAGGACAGACAAATCCAATCAGCACCGAGTTTTAAGGCAAAATCCAAATCCTTTAAATCTTTGGAGGTTAAAGCGGAAATTGGTAAAATAACATCCGGTACATTAACGCCCTTATGATTGGATAAAATACCGCCGACCTCAACGGTTGTATTAACATAATCTGGTCCGAAATCATCTACATTTAATTGAATTTGTCCATCATTTAATAATAAAGACATATTCTGTTTTAATGCTTTAAAAATTTCCGGATGCATTAAGGATACACGTGTTTCATCACCCAATTTTTCGGACATATCCATACGGAACTTTTGTCCCGGAATTAAGCGTACTTTGTCCTTTTTAAATTTGCCAACTCTGAGTTTAGGACCTTGTAAGTCGCATAAAATCCCATACGGACTTTTTTGTTCCCGACTCATTTGTCGGATAATCTGAAAATTTTCGGCATGGCGTTCATAATCTCCATGGCTGAAATTTAACCGAAAAACGTTTGCACCGGCTTTTGCTAAGGACTTAATCATTTTTTCACTGGATGTTGCCGGTCCCAATGTACAAACAATTTTGGTAAATGTATTTTTCATGACTATCCCTTATTCTGTGATGGATAATGTTATATTACCGATAACGGATTGATCTTTGCCGATACTTTTAATACCTGTCCCGATAACACCATTAGAGGCCAAATTAAAGGCATTGCTGGCATTTGTACAGGGTTCCAAACAAACGAAGTTTTTGCCTTTCGGAGTATATAACACAACGTGTCCGAACTGTTCGTCCGCCGTCATTTCAACCGAATATTTTTCAGTTGGATAGGTGAGAGTAGCTGTCCCGTCAAAACCACCAAAACAGGTGTCAAATACTGTTCCTTTTAAAGGTTTTCCACCTTCAAATTGCCAGCCCTCAGGTGTTGGGTAGGGGCGATCAAAAATCGGATCGGATTCATGAGCCCATACCATTTTTGTTTGAAATGCCAGCTCCATATCTTTAGATTTGACAAAAAACGGATGAATTCCCATACCACATGGCATTGGTAAAATGGCCGTATTTGTGATTTTTAATTGAACAGATAAACCTGTGGAAGTTAGAGTATAAACAACTTCTGCCTCATATGAAAAAGGGAAACCATTTTCTTTATCGTGGGACATTTGTAATGTTGCCGATGTATCCGATTGTTTAACAATTTTCCAAGAGCTTTTCCAACCATCTCCATGGATAGGATCGGCAATACCGGCTTGATTTTTTTTCATTTTACGAGTAATACCCCAATAAACGAAACTCCCGCCCCGAATACGACCGCAAAAAGGCACCATTAAAAACATGGAGGTACTATTGGCATCTAAATCCGGCGTTGTTTTATCGGTTGGACGTAAAATATCCCGCCCTTTATATTTCATGAAAGAAAGACTTGCCCCAATCTCTGGCAAAATACCGATTTGTAAGTTGCCGTTTGATAACGTAATTTCTTGCATATTTATGCCCCTTTCTTTTTGGATTTTGTTGTTTTTTGAGTTTTTGGTTCCTCTTTTTTATCCATACTTTGCAACGTATGTAAGGCCCGCAAAATAAGTGAATCAATGGTGTCATCTTTGGTATCACGTCCGCTAACACCAAAGGTGGCAGTGATAAAAGCCCCTGTTTCGGATTGCAGATTTTTTTCTTGGATTTTTTGTTTTAGCCGTTCTGCTAAGAAAACGGCATTTTCTGCCGGTGTTTCCGGTAAAATTAACGCAAACTCTACATCACCGATACGTCCTAAATAATCGCAATCTCGCATGGCTTTGCGACAAATGGCAACGGTTTCTTGCAATATCTCATCACTGAATGTATATTCCATATTTTTATCCGGAGCATGGAAATAATTTAATTTCATAATTAAAACAGATAGTTGGCGGTTATATCTGGACGCACGAGAAAGTTCTGTTGAACCGACTTCCAGTAAGGCTTGACGATTTAAAACGCCTGTTAACGGGTCAACAGAAGCTAAATAACGTAATTCTTCTTCTAATTTTTTACGTTTAGTAATATCAAAACCGACAGAACGGATTTCTAACGGATTACCATTTTCATCGTATATGACACGATTTGTCCAAGAAATCCAAAATTTTTCACCGTTTTTCTTAATATTTTGTGTTTCATTTTCTACATACATTTTCGGATTGTTAAAAATACGAGAGATGATATTAGCCTGTAGGGAATCTTTGCGTTCCGGTTTTGGGAAAATGGTGTTAAAAATATTATTGCCGATGAGTTCTTCTTTTGAAAAGCCGAATACTTCCGTCGCATAATCATTTGCGGCGGTTATTTTTTCATTTAAATCAATGGAGATAATAATGCTTTTGGATGTTTCGGGAATAAAAGGATCAAGAGGGTTTTTGGCACTTTGTTTTGCATCTTCTAATTCTTTTGCCAGTTTGGCATTTGTTTCAATCATGTTAGATAATTTTCGGCGTAGATGCTTAGACCGATTCATAAAAACAAAGGTCAGCAGGATAAAAATAGCTGTAGTAATAAGGAAAAAAATTTGTGCTGCTGCAAAACAATTAACACCTTCTGGCATAAAAAACTCCTCTTATTCATTAAAATATGTTCCTAGATTAGCGATATTTTAATTTTAAAACAAGTAAAAAAATGCTTTTTCTTGACTTTTTTTTCAAAATAGGGCATTTTAAATAAAAATTATGGATATCAAAATGAAAAAACATGAAATTAAAACACTGGCTGATAAAGGGTATGAATACGGTTTTGAAACGGCTGTAGAAAATGAAGTTGCTCCCAAAGGATTAAATGAAGAAGTGATTCGTTTTATTTCTGCCCAAAAGGAAGAACCCGAATGGCTGCTTGATTGGCGCTTAAAGGCATATCGGCATTGGTTGACAATGACGGAGCCGCATTGGGGAAAACTGGAATATCCACCTATTGATTATCAAGATTTATACTATTGGTCGGCTCCTAAAAAAGATGGTCCCAAAAGTTTAGATGAAGTTGATCCCGAGATTTTAAAAACGTATGAAAAATTGGGTATTCCATTAGAGGAACAAAAAGTCTTATCCGGCGTCGCCGTTGATGCCATTTTTGACAGCGTATCTGTTGCGACAACTTATAAAGCTCAGCTTAAAGAAAAAGGCATTTTATTTTGCTCAATGAGTGAGGCTGTAAGGGATTATCCGGAACTGGTTAAAAAATATTTGGGTTCGGTGGTTCCCTATACAGATAATTTTTTTGCGTGTTTAAACAGTGCCGTCTTTTCGGATGGGTCGTTTGTGTATATTCCAAAAGGTGTTAAATCCCCTATGGAATTATCCAGTTATTTTCGGATTAACGCCAAAAATGCTGGTCAATTTGAACGCACGTTAATTGTTGCCGAAGAAGATGCTTATGTCAGTTATTTAGAAGGATGTACCGCCCCTCAGCGTGATGAAAATCAACTGCATGCTGCTGTTGTGGAAATTGTGGTTTTGGATAGGGCAGAGGTTAAATATTCCACCGTTCAAAACTGGTATCCCGGGGATAAAAATGGCAAAGGCGGTATTTACAATTTTGTAACGAAACGAGGTCTGTGCCATACAGATGCAAAACTGTCTTGGACACAAGTGGAAACGGGATCAGCCATTACATGGAAATATCCCAGTTGTATTTTAAAAGGGGATAATTCGGTCGGAGAATTTTATTCCGTAGCCCTTACCAATCATTATCAGCAAGCC
>JAFXFY010000177.1 GCA_017513365.1 Alphaproteobacteria bacterium
CAAAATATTTCCACCCGGTTGGTGTGCTGTAAAGCGGTAAATCTTTAGCTTTGGCTACGGCATCTAAGGCCGTTGAGGTTGGCATAGAACGAGCAACACCATACAAACGACCTTTATAATAAGGAATTTCTTCCAAATAATCGGCAAGGATGGCTAAGCTATCTGATGGATTGACAAAGAAATTATGGCCTAAAATCATATAGCGGTCGCCATCTCCATCAGAAGCCGCCGCAAAATCCGGACCATTTTCGCTGTAGGCGATATCCACCAAGTGTTTGGCGTATACTAAGTTTGGTTCGGGGTGAAGCCCACCAAAATCGGGTAGGGGCGTTGCGTGAATGACGCTGCCTTCTTTGGCACCCAACATTTTTTCAAAAATGCGTTTGGCATAGGGGCCTGTTACGGCATTCATGGCATCAAAGACAAATTTAACCCCTTTTTGGAAATAACTTTTTAACAAATCAAAATCAAAAATTTGTTGCATATATTCGGCATAATCATCCACAGAATCTACAATTTCAATTGTCATTGTTCCGATGGTTTGTGTGCCGATAACGGATAAATCTATATCGGGTGTATCTACCATCCAATACCGGTCTATTACTTTTGTACGTTCGGCAATTTTTTGCATTAATGATTCGGGAGCGCTTCCCCCAGCGGCATTGTTAAACTTGATACCGAAATCGCCATCTGGTCCTCCGGGGTTGTGGCTGGCAGATAAAATCAGGCCACCAAAGGCTTCGTATTTATTAATTAAATGAGAGGCTGCCGGTGTGGATAAAATGCCGTTTTGTCCCACAATAACACGTCCAAATTGATTAGCAATTGCCATTTTGATAATCGTTTGGATGGCTTTATCATTATAATAACGACCATCTCCGCCGATGATGAGTGTTTTACCTTCAAAACCTTCTAAACAATCAAAAATAGATTGAACAAAGTTTTCGATATATCCATTTTGACGGAACACAGAAACTTTTTTACGTAGTCCTGATGTACCCGTTTTTTGATCATTAAAAGGTTTTGTTTTTACGGCTTTAATATCCATGTGTTTCTCCTTATGTGTTAATGTGTCCAATATAACGGCAAACGGGAGAAAAATCAAGCCATCAATGAAAGATTTAATAACCAATTGTTTTTGAATAAAAGTACACGATGTAAAGTATTTTTTTATATTGACATATTCGTGTAATCAAGATATCATAATACCTGATGAGGGTATATAGATGAAGGAAAAGAAAATGAAAATCCCAGAAAATACGTTGGCGTATATGGAAAATATGCCACGCCTTAATCGTGTATCCGGTCAAATAAACGGCATCAAAAAGATGATTGATGAGGGGCGAAATTGTTCCGATATTTTGGTGCAGTTGCGCGCCGTTAGTTCTGCTATTAAAGCCATCGAGTCTAATTTATTGTTTGCCTATATTAATCAAGCGATTTTGCAAACAGGCAAAAATGAAAAGGAACGCCAAATGGCCGTTGATGATATGAAAGCATTGTTTGATCGGTTCAGAGGTTAATCTTAACGGCTTTTGCGTGAAACCAAAAGCCGACTTTTTATTTTGGATTGTATTCATCTGAAAAAATATAAAATGATATTTTGAATTCATTTAGGGCTTGACTTTTATTTACAAAAATGATACAGTGCCTCTACCACTTCGTTGGAGCGTTGGCAGAGTGGTAATGCAGCGGATTGCTAATCCGTCATCCTTAACGGGATGCAGAGGTTCGAGTCCTCTACGCTCCGCCATTTAAAAACCGTCCGCTTGGGCGGTTTTTTGTATGTGTAAAACTTGTTCTTTTTTCTTGCATAATTTGTTTATTTATTTTATATTGAATATGCTTTTGGATTGCCAAGAGTTGGGCTTAGAAAACCCACGTTTGCGGTGGTTGAACAACACAACCAAAATATAATGTTGACATTCGCATTGGTCGGATGTCGGCGAATAAGGCTA
>JAFXFY010000178.1 GCA_017513365.1 Alphaproteobacteria bacterium
AACATATATTTTATTTTCATAAAAATTCTCCTTTCTTACCATCTACCAGATGCACCGCCGCCACCGGAACGACCGCCACCGCCACGAAACCAACCTCTGGAACGACCGCCACCAAAATGATAAGAACGTCTTTTTCCAAAACGACGAGAATAAGAGGAGTTAGCTCCCCCACCGGTTATAATCACATAAATTACTAAAAGCAGCAGAATCAGGACCCATTCTCCCTTTTCTGAGAATAAAAAAGTCACTATCCGCTTAAAGAGCGACTGTTTTGTAGCACTCTCATCAATCGGCTGATTAGATAACACCTCTATTACACGTTGCGAGGCATTAAAGGCCGCTACGCCATAGTCTCCTTTTTGGGCAAACGGAATGATATCTTGACGCATAATTTGAGAAGCAATAGCATCCGTTAAAATATGTTCCAATCCATACCCGACTTCAATACGAGCTTGTTGTTCATTCGGAGCAATAACAATCAACACCCCGTTATTTTTGTCTTTATCCCCCAATTTCCAATGGTTAAATAAGCTATTGGTATATTCTTCTATCTCCATCCCCCGCAAAGATTTTAATACCACCAAAGCAACTTGATTGTGGGTATCCCGACTTAAAACAATCTCAATTGATTCTTTTTGACCCGCCGTTAAAATACCGGCCTCATCAACAACACGGCTACTCAAACGAGGCATATCCATACAAAAGGCCACCGTAGGAAAAACGGCAGCCCATAAAAACAATATGACACGATACAAAAAACGCATAGTTATCTCTTAAAAACTAATTTGCGGTGCGTTTTCTGCATCTTTTGGCATATCAAACGTTTGTTTTTTCTCAAAACCGAACAAGGCCGCAACGATAACAGATGGAACCATACGAATGCGAGTATTATACTCACGAACGGCCTCAATATAATTACGTCTTTCAACTGCGATTCTGTTTTCGGTACCTTCTAATTGAGATTGCAAAGCCAAGAAATTGTCATTAGCCTTTAAATCCGGATACCGTTCCACAACAACCATCAACCGTCCCAATCCTTGAGATAAGGCAGATTGAGCCTTAATATAAGCATCCATTGATGTTTTATTCGTCAATAAGTCCGGAGCCTTAGCCGCCGTTTGAGCCGCGGAACGCAAAGCAATAACCTGAGCTAATGTTTCTTGCTCATGTTTAGCATATCCCTTAACCGTTTCAACCAAATTTGGTATCAAATCTAAACGGCGTTTATATTGATTTTCAACCTGAGCCCAATTGGCAATCACTTTTTCTTCTAATCGCACGAATGTGTTATAAGTCGATCCAATCCATGTCAGACCTAATAACACCAAGACAGCACCAGCAATCCACATCAAAGTTTTATTCATTTTATCCTCCAAATAAAGTTATTTCACTTTATTCATAAAGGTGTTAGCGTCTTTTGTCAACAATAAAGGTATATGATTGGAAATTTTTTCAATTAACTCATCAAGCGTTTGTTTATCGTTTGGGGTAAATTTAGATAATACCCAAGAAACCACTTGTTCACGCATAGCGGGCTTATCAACACCGATACGAATACGATGGTAATTTTGTCCCAAATGCGCATCAATGCTTTTGATACCGTTATGTCCGCCACTGCCCCCACCTTGTTTCACTTTCAGTCGGCCAACTGGTAAGTCCATATCATCATGGAACACATAAATTTTTTCGGGTGGTATTTTATAAAAAGAGGCAACCGATAACACCGCTTCCCCAGACAAATTCATATAGGTATGCGGTTTCAAAGCTAATACTTTTTTACCCTCAATGGTACCGGTACATACTTCGCCTTTAAATTTTTTCGACCACCCATCAAACGAATAGCGGCGGACAATTTCGTCCACCGCCATAAATCCGACATTGTGGCGAGTTAAGGCATATTCCGTTCCGGGATTCCCTAAGCCCACCAATAATATCATTATTTTGCCTCTTCAGCTGTCGCCGGAGCTTCTTCCCCAGCAGCAGAGTAAATTGTCGCAACTGTGAAATCTTCTGTTGCAGTCAATTTAACACCTTTTGGCATTTGAATGGAGAAGGCTGTGATAGAAGCACCCATTTCAACATTTGCCAAGTCAACGATAAAGGCTTCCGGAATGTTATCAGCTGTACATTTGACTTCCAAAGTACGGTGAACAACGTTAAGCACACCGCCCAATTTGATACCCGGACATGTTTCTTCGTTTTCAAAACGAACAGGAACATCCAATGTCAATTCGGCTGTTTTGGAAATACGCAAGAAATCTGCGTGCACCGGACGGTTGGAAACAGGGTGTTTTTGAATATCTTGGCATAAAACATGGTGTTTTTGACCATCAACGGAAATTTCATATTGACGTGTCCAAATACCGGCTTTACCCATTTCGGCAACCAAAACTTTTTCTTCCAAAGCAATTGCCAAAGGTTCTTTTTTATCACCATAAATAACGGCAGGAATCAAACCTTCACGACGAATTGCGCGAGAGGCCCCCTTACCAGCTTTTTCACGTTTTGTTGCATTTAATTGTGTTGCTTTCATAATAAATCTCTTTCAATTAAAAAATTAATAAAATCAAAGGAGTATCCTCCAGGGGTGAATAAACCTTTGTATATGCACATGCATATCGGGCGTCATTGTACTCTTTTTTTTGATAAAAAGCAAGTACTTTTTTGAATAAAACAAATTTTAACGAGTGTGTATATTTTGAGATACATGAACTTTAGAAGGAACAACCTTTTTATTTATATCATCGTATAGCATTTGTAAAAACACATTTTCATCTCCAACAACATTTGATAAATACATTTGAGTTGCTTGACATCCCCGTTTTTCAATATGCCCAAAACGTATTTTATGCTCTTCAGAAACCTCCTCGGTATAATCTATTTTAAACCGTTCCCACATGTCATACACCGCTTTTTCAACAGCATGCCGAGGCGACACTCTTTCAAAGGCCGAATTCTGATATCCTTGAATAAGATCAACCAATTCAATATCAACACTGCATTTTATTTTCGCAATTTCTTCTTGCGTTAAGCCACATGTATCTGCATATGTTTGCTGAGGCGAATTTTTACTTTCTTTATTTAATTGTTTTTCAAGAAAATATTTTGCATTCTGGAATTCACTGTCTGAAAGAGTTGATTTTTCATTTAACATATTTTCAATTCTTTCATATTGTG
>JAFXFY010000014.1 GCA_017513365.1 Alphaproteobacteria bacterium
AAAATAACGGGGAAAAGGATAGCCTCTGTTGACATGACAACCGGTGCATTTACATCCGAAAAATTCTTGAAGAAAATCTTTGGCAACAATTATTGTATGGGATTTTTCAGTGCCACCTTTCAAAATAATGTTGATTTAAGGTATAAAACCTATATGGAAGGTTTAATTAATCCTAAATTACAAGAGAGCTTATTTGAACTAAGCGAATTATTGATAACAGCTCCAGAATATCCAATTACAGATATAAAAAATTCAAAGCCTGTTTATAAAGAAACAGAACAAGATAATTATAGAAAAGAGGTTGTTGAAAAGATTGAAATAGGAGTATTAAAGTACCTAAATGATTACTTAGAAAATCCTGTTTATCCAATTGATATCAAGATGGAAACTATTTTAGATTTGTATAACAATTATTTAAATTGTTTGGCGCCATATGATATGTCTAGTCTTAAAAAAATATATCATTCATCAGATATTATAAATGAAAATTTTGTTTCCTTGTATGATGCATTTCAAAAAAGGAAAAAGTCATAAATGTTCTTAGATTTACTGTTAAAGAGTGAAATATCTAAAGCAAAAATTATCTCTTTTGATATTTTTGATACGCTTTTGTTGCGATCATTTTTAGAACCTAAGGATGTTTTTCTTGCCTTAGAAAAGGCAGAAAATTGTCCTGAGTTTTTTAAATATAGAAGCGAAGCTGAACCAAAAGCTTGGGAAAAGCTTGTTTCATCAACAAAAGACGATGTAACATTGGATGAAATATATGACCAAATGCCTTCTCATATGCAACATATGAAAGAAAAAGAGATTGCATTTGAATCCGAACACTTGTTTTTAAATCCCGAGATGTATGACGTGTTTGAATATGCTTTATCTCAGGGTAAGCAAGTTATTATATGCTCGGATATGTATTTGCCATCAGAGAGTCTAAAACACTTATTAGCCAAAAGATTAAATTCTAATCAATTTAAATTATATGTATCGGCCGATTATGGTAAACGTAAACATACGGGGCGTTTATTTGAACATGTTATATCTGATTTACAGGTAAAGCCCTCCGATATTTTGCATATCGGAGATAATATGCAATCCGATGTTATTATTCCAAAATCAAAAGGGATAAATGCCGTTCATTATCAAAAACCATCTGATGTTTTGTTGAAAGATCATCATATCAAATCTTTTTTAGATCAAAACAATACATTGGAAAGCAGAACTTTTTTAGCTTGCATGAATATCTTATATCAACATGCAAACCCTCAAATAGAGGATGATTATTGGAAGCGTTTTGCCTTTTTATATGGCGGACCATTGGTGTATACATATACGCAATTTATTAAAGAACAAGCGCAATCCGATAACATAACCGATATTTGCTTTGTTGCCCGAGATGGATATATTCTAAAACAACTATTTGATTTAATTAATGATAATGCAAATATAAAATCTCATTATATGTATGCACCCAGATTTACCAATACACTGTCGTATTTGGATTTAGGAACCAATGAGCGTGTTTTTGAACGTCAAAATGTTTTGGTTAACTTTTTAAAATCTCAAGGTGTAAATATTAAGGATATTAATGAATTAGATAAATATCAAAAAGAATTAAGATATTTTTCAGACCTAGAAAGACAAGAATACGAAAAATATATTGCTTCGTTAAATTTAGGAGAAAAACCCTGCGTTGTGGATTCTATATCGGCATCATTTTCTGCCCAAAAATTGCTGTCAAAAGCACTAAATATGCCAAATTTAATTGGATATTATTGGAAAATTGGAGATAAAACTCCAGAAAATAAAGTTATCGGAAAAATGTATTATTCGCACAAATGTAGATTGGGTACTTGCCATATTCACGAATTGTTTATGTCGGCTCCCGAACGCCCTATTCACCGCATTTTAAATAATAAGCCAGTTTATAAGAAAGATATTTCAAAATATGAACAAATAAAAATTGATTTATATCCAAAACTGGAAAAATCTATGATGTTTTTTGCAACGTTAGTACATCAATTAAAGTTAGATTTTAAACCAGACTGTCAAATAATTTTTGATTGGATGAATTCATTTATTGCAAATGCAGATAAAGTTGATTTTAAACACTTTAAAAATATCAAAAACGGAGCCGATCAATCTCATACTAGATATGAAGACGTTTTGCCGGCAAAGTCAAAAAAAGCTCCGTTTTTCAAAAAAGTGTTATCAAATAAATTTATTTATCAAAAACGGATTAATTCAAAAGGCATTTTAAAGGTGAAAATTTTTAAAATACCCGTGTATATCAAACAACCACATAAAGGAAAAAAGAAATGATTTTCATATCTGTTGTTCGTAATGAAAAAATGTATCATGACTTTGTAACGCATAATCCATATAATAAAGGTGGGGAG
>JAFXFY010000179.1 GCA_017513365.1 Alphaproteobacteria bacterium
AAACGGTGTTGATATTACATCACCGTTTTCATTCATCGTGAATTTTGGTCTTAATTGTTGTTCTACCAACTCGCCATAGATTGCATTTAATTTCGCTTTCGCTCGCATCAATAAGGAATGGATATATATTTTCTGATCATCTGAACACATTTTTTCTTGTGCTTTATTAAATGATTTCGCACCGAAAAATTCGTGTACCGTGTTCAGAATCGGTTGTGGCATACGGTGTTTTTTATACTTATAAATTGTAAGTGGTACAAGGTGCCCACAATGTGAATACTTTTTAATCATCATCAATTCCGGCAATGAACAAGACATAACCACGGCACCATGAATCAATTTGATTTTGTGTGAATATGTCTGAATTGATGTGTTTTCTGTTAATTTTACCGCACGAATATACGGTAAAAACGGCATGACACCCTTTTTAACCGTATAGTCGATGATCATTATTTCAGCGAAAATCATATCCTGGTTATCGATCATGTCAGATAAAAGTTTTTCGGATGAATCAATATCATCCGGTATATCTATCATTTCACCTTTTCCATATGGAAAATATTGTGTATAAATGATGGATGGATAAAATGAATTGAAATCACGATGCCTTATACGGTTGTTCTTTACAAGCTTGCCACAATATTTTTCGTTCGCTTGCGTGAAACCACCACTATATGAATCGCACCATACCGTATATTCGTATGCAGTTGGTTGTGACCGTTGAAAGACCGATATTTCCATCTTATCATTTCGGAATTCACGTTTTGTATGATTCCGAACAAAACCCGTTGCCGTATACGGTGCATTTGCAAATGTAATTTGCTCGATTTCAAAGAATTTACATATCGATTCACCCATACCAAGAACATCATTACGCATATAATCGTGATATTCTTGTGGTAAAATTTCATCTGAATAATGAATACCGTAATCGTTTGCACCAAGTAATTTCTTGTGTACCACGTTCATTTCTTTTGTGAACGTGTACAAGGACATATTTGTAAGCTTGTATGAACATCTGAATTCAAGTGAATCAATGCGGAAATAAAGCCAATGTTTATTGTCGATCAAGAAATCATCATGTTCAACATCACCGAACCTTTCAATAAGTATTGCACGAAAAAATTTAAGGTCAAATGCCATATTATGAATAAAAACAATTCCGATCCCGTCACCTTGTTTTTTGATTGCCCGGTTAAACAGATACAAGTTTTCCACGAAATCAAGAATGTTTCTTGTTTCCTCATATTCATGACATATTCCGGTTGTAATGTCGAACATTGCAAGTGCTTGTTGATAAGACCATGCCCGCATATCTGACGGTTTTTCACCATCAACATATGATGTTTCTATGTCAGCACAAAGAAACCACGTAAAAAAGGAACGTAGCTTTGCATTACCCCTACCACTTTTTCTTTGCCACGTTCCTTTTAAATCGAATAGCATGATGCCCACCTTACTTTTTCTTTTTAAGATTTTTATTTAACCTTTTTGAAATGGTCGCTATTTCGTTTTCTTCTTTTGTTAATGCGTTTGCATTTCGCTTTGTTTTACTTGACAATTTATCGAATTCCCGTTGTTCATCGGTTTTAACCGCATTTGCGTTTGTTCGTCTTAATGCACGTGTGTAATCGCTCATTTCTTGTTCATCCAACCATGCTTGAAAATCACGGTCATTTAATTGCATAGACTTTAGGACTTTTGAATTGGCAATTTGTCCTTTTTTGAGCTTATCGGACACATCATCTATTCTTCTGATTCTGTCTTGTACGGTTGCAACATTCTTTCCGGAATTTGCCATTTTCATAACGGTGTCAGAACCATATGTATTAAGAAATCCCGTTTCCCTTGCGGTTTTGAAAATATCGTTTATGTCTTGTACATTGATGTATGCCATTGCAAGCTCATGTTCATCAAACCATTTTTCTAATGTTTTCCGTTTTTTCTCTATGGATTTCTTGGTACCGGAAACGGTTGATGTTGATGCTTTCATTCCGCTTTGCAATGACTTGTATATGCTTATCAATTCACCACGGTTAAATTTGCTGAAAGAAGT
>JAFXFY010000180.1 GCA_017513365.1 Alphaproteobacteria bacterium
CATACATTCCACACAATCCGTATTATCGGCGTTTGGAACACTGCCAGACGGACAAACACACTGTGTCCCACCTACCCACTCAAATGGTTTAGGGCAAATGATACAAATATGACTCGTCATGTTGCAAAACGAATCGCCTGCACAATCTTTATCATCTTTGCAAAAATTTTCTCCTCCGATGATGATTTCCAATTTCTTTTTAGTAGGAGCGGACAATACTTGTGCCGGTATCAATAGCAGTAAACATAAAACAGAAGTACAAAATAAAACCATTTTGCCATACAGTTTAATGATTTTCATTATTTTACCTCCCGTTTTATGGATTATATTTTTTTAATTTAGTATCGCACAAATAAGTTATTTTTTTATTAACAAAATCAACAAAATAGTTATAAATTAATCTTTGATACTTTTTATCATTTTAACAATGAGCCTCCCCCTCTATTTTCTTATTTTTTAAAATGAGGATTGCCTTTTTGCCTGGAGTATGGTACAAACAGTCCCGATTAAATAGGAGTTTTCATGTCTTTTAAGAAAAATATAACGTCTTTAAGCATACTAGGCGCAACAATCGGTGCTTTATCATCTTGTAATATCTGTGAATACAAAGATAGCATAACATTATATCCACATGATGCGACCGCAGATATTCGTTTTCCTTTAAACAAAGGGGAAGCAAGCGTAGGTATGACTGTATCGTATTCTTTATCCGAAAAAACAGATTGTGAATTTCAAAGTCAATTTGGTAAAAATTATGCCAATGAATTAATTGTTGGGCATGCTTGCCAAGCCGTTGGCGAACAGTTACAACATAAACGTTTTAGCAATCTGGTTCAATCTCAAGAATGGCAAGAAAAGCAAATAACCAAGCATTTAAAAAATTATTTTTCATGTTTTGATATAGATATTTTTTCAGTGGAATTAACTCAACTGCGTCGTGAACCAGATTGTATTTTAAGAACTTCTCCAATTTTAGCCCCTGGCTGTTATGATTATACAATCGCTTGCAGAGAAAAAGAATAATAAAAAAGAACCCATCACAATCTATGATGGGTTTTGTTATATAAAAATTAATACGCCTATTTTCCTTTAATGGATTTACGGATAGAAACAGTGGTCTTACCCGTAGCCCGTTTTGCCGTACGAGCATTAGATTTCACACCCGATTTAACCGTTTTTGCAATGGCTTTGCCTTTTTGCCGGACAGATGATTGAGCCGTTTCACCCTTTTCAATCATCTCATCAATATTTTCATCCATAACGGTATCAAAGTCTTTTTTAGAGGGCATTCCTTCACTGATAATACCTACAAGTTGCTTAATTTTTTGAAATAAGTTTGTCAGTTCTTTGGCAATAATTTGGGCATTATCCACACTAAAACCATCAGTTGAGGCAAAGTTTTTGACTTCACTTTTAACGGCGCTTTTAATATTTTTAATCTCAGAAAAAGTCTTTAAAGCCGTTACCACGAGTGGCATAGTTAAATGATATCGGCTGGCTTCATAGACATCATCTATTTTTTTACGTGCTCCCTTTAACACATTATCAGCCGGCATTTGATTTTTTCCCGCAAAATAATAAAAGGCAAAATACACCAACATAGCCGTTGTAAATGTTTCTTGTACGATAATAAATTTACGTTTTAAGGATAATACTTTCGTATATTGAATATAGCCTGTTATAATAAACAAAGCCAATAAAACGGCGACAATTGTCAAACTCCACCAATATGGTGCATACAAAACGCTCCACCCCAATATTAACAACGTTAAACAAATACCCGTCCACAATAATGTACACGCCCAATCATAAGATTTATTAAACATATTTTCCTCCATAAAAAAAATAAACCCTTGTTATATTTAGAAATAAGGCAAGGGATTGTAAACAGAGGTTAATACATCAATACGAATATAAAAAAACGGGGCTTTACCCCGCTCTTTTGTTATTTTGTATGAATGACATCCAAATACTTTACTGCAGAATTAGAACAAATTTGTTCCGGTTCCTTTGGCGATTTATGCAAATTTGTTAAAGCAACATCACCAATATTGATATCAAATAAGGCATAATGTTTTTTCAGTTCTCGTTTAAAATTTTGTTCATAAATATTTTTGTAATCATTAATGGCGTATAAATCTTGATAAGTAAACGCCTCTTGCACCATATCGGGAACAACAAAACCAAACAGGTCCTTAGAATAATGATATCCGTAATCACTGATTAAATCACGATGCGTTTCATTTTTTAAAGAATAAGATAACGAAACATTTACTTTACCAACCCCTTCATCCAATAAAAATTCAACAGGAACAATGGCTTTTTCATGACGGATATCATCGGCATTTTCAACCATTTTCATCAATGAATTACACGAAGTGAGTGAGGCCATACAGCTGACTAAACACATTTTCTTTAAGACGTTTTTCATTTTTAACCTTTCCGTTAAAATATTCTTATTGTTTTTTGCAATGACGTCTATTATACTCCAAATTATGACAAAAAGCAACCATTTTCCTGATAGTGCCTATTTTAAGCAACGCCTTGCTCGGGCAGATTTTTTAAAAGACCCTTTTGAAGTGGCACAAAAAACACTGCTCGGTGCCTATCTTTGCACAATGATAGAGGGGCACTTAACGGTTGGAAAAATAACAGAATTGGAAGTCTATACCGGCGGTAAAGATAAGGCCTCGCACACCTATCAAAACAAACGAACACCCAGAACTCAGCCGATTTTTAAAGCCGGCGGGCACGCTTATATCTTTTTAGTGTATGGTATGTATCATCAATTTTGTGTGGTAGTTTGTGAAGAAAATAATCCATGTTGTATTTTAATTCGGGCCGTAGAACCCGTTTTAGGGATAGACAGTATGCAAGAACGCAGAAAAATGAAACACGTCAAAAACTTAACAACCGGACCGGCAAAGGTATGTCAAGCGTTTGGTATAACACGTGAATTATCGGGGATAGATTTACTGACAGGACCTATTTGGATTTGTCCAAAAACAGATAGTATTCAAGAAGATGATATAATATCCACGCCTCGTATCGGGGTGGATTATGCCGAAGAATATGCTCATAAAAAATGGCGTTTTTTATTAAAAGATAATCCTTTTGTCAGTAAAAAATAAAACTTACCCTCAGAACATAAAAAAATGGGGTTGATTTTTTATGCTCTTTGCCATTATACTAAGGCAAAAGGAGAAAAAACATATGTTTAAAAAAAAGGAAAAAACACAGGTCGTTGAAACTCAAGCTCAACAACCACAAGTAAAACAGGAAAATCCCAAACGTAAAAAACGCCGGTCTCGTCATATTTTCCGTTTAGTCATTTTGGTATCTGTCTGTGCTTTGGGATGGGCGACCTATGACAATTTAAAACAAAACGTTGCAAAAACAAATATTAAAGCGAAAACATTTGATATTCAACCGGCCAAAAATATTCCGGTTAATCCCGCTATGGTAGATACATCCGAAATCAGCGAAAAATCCATCTTATTTAAAACGGAGAAAGCGCTTGAACAAACAGAAAAAATAGAAGAAAAAAATACGCAGCCGGTTGTTATAACTGAACCGGAACCAACAGAGGTTATTGTGGAGGAAATTGAAATAGCCGAAGAGACCTCATCACAAGAACCGATTAATAAAGAACCAGAAGATAGGACGGTTGTTTTGGAAGAGGAAATTGAAACCGCCTTGTCTGATACGCCGACCCCAACGTATTCTTTAAAGGATGCCTTGATTTTCCGAGATCATTTTCTGTCCGAAAAGCCGTGTGGGGATGATTTCAGAAAATTGATTTTATCTGATAATAAACACGCCGTTGTGCAAGAAGTTATTAAAGCCACCTCTTATTTTTGTTTAACAACAAATAATGTCTATGGCGAATTAGACACTGTCTTTAAAAAAGACAAACAAAATGCCTTAATAAAATACTATTATAGACAAGATAGTGAATGGGTAGCCAAAATCAAATCTTTGGCAGTTCGCATTGTTCAAATTCGTGATTTAAATCCGGTATCCGATAATGTACCGGCAACGTTGGATCGGGCTCAAAATACACTGCAACAAAAAAATATTGCTCAAACGGTTGAATTAATTGCCTCGCTGCCCGATTATTTACAACCAGAATTTGCTACCTTTTTGGAAAAAGCCAAAAATTATGCCGATGCTGCAACGGCTTTAGAAAACTTAATCTTATCTTACGCAAAAGGAGAATAATATGTTAAAAGCGTTTTTAATCGTTGCCGGTCTTGTTTTAATTGGCTTTTTAATTATGGATGAAACATATAATTTTTCCGTTACGGCATTCGGATATGAATTAACATTTTCCATCGCTCTGTTAATTGTTGGCATCATCATTTTATGTTATCTGCTACATCTGCTCAAAAAACCATTTGGATGGATTAAAAACTATAAAACTTACCGCTTTCAAAAAAATTTGTTAAAAAAAGAAAACTTTTTAACATTGGTATTAACAACGGTTTTGGATAAAAATAACATCGCACAAAAAATGATTATGAATAAGGAAAAATCCTTGTTTGCTAAAGGGTCCACAGAACAATTATTATTTGAAGCGTTATTCAACCCATCAGAACAGATTTTTGAAAAATTAAAAAATAACAAAGCCACCGAACTGGCCGGTATCCGTGGATTGTATTTATCAGCTAAAGAAAAAGGCGATATTGATACACAAACTCAAATTTTGGAAAAAGCGGACTCAGCCTACCCTGATGTTATATGGATAAAACAAGCTCAACTTAATTTACAATTGCTGCAAAATGATTGGCAAAACGCTCTAC
>JAFXFY010000181.1 GCA_017513365.1 Alphaproteobacteria bacterium
AGGCAGAGTTGTGAATGTAATGCATTTTTGGCGAAGAGTGTTTTTACTGAAGATGAATATAAAGATTTAATCAATGCAATGAAAGAAAACGCTAACTCACCAAGACTTGTATCTTTTTTTGGCTCAATGAGTAAGGAAAAGTCAGAACGATATTATTTTGGTTTAAAAGCTTGTATTTCTGAATTTGCACCTATTAAATCATTTATAGCATTAAATGTACAAAGTTGTAAAGAGAAAGGAAGAACTCTAGAAGAATGTTTTTGCTTTGAAATGGGATTAGCAAAAATCGTTGGGGATAAAAATTATAGAGAATTAAGGATTGGAGACATTGAAGAAGAAATAGGGCACTATTCCGATGAAACTATTTTAAGAATTTATAAGATGATGCGTTCTTGTCGTTACTAGATAAGATTCTTATATAGAATTCAACATTCGTATATTTTGTCTCGTAAAAAGTCTCCGATGTTTGGTGGGGATTTTTCCTAACGGTCATCTCACCCTACGGGTTCCAATTCCGACTATATTTCAATCTACGGATGGCGGGGCCTCCTTGATTTCAATAAGTCTCATTGACTACGCCTTAACCTGTAATATCTAAGCTTTGTTAAGTCATATTGGTAATACTCATTTAAAAGAAGCGAGTATCAATTGTTTCTTTATTGTAATTTATCAAAGAATATAGTATTATTTTACTGTGTTATTTAATCGTTTAAAAAGGATATATGATGTTTATTAATTATTTTATCAAAAAGGCTGAGCAGAATACTTCTGATAAAGGTGGTGGAAATAAGAAATGTTTTCTTGTTGATGATTATGCTTTGTTATATGGTAGTTATAAAGAGGAAGAGTTAAAAAAACAAATCCAAATTGGCAAATCTTTGGAACAACAAGATGTTAATATTCTTCCAACTTTGGAATATAAAACAGATACAGAACCAAATGTATTAGGGTATGTTAAGGGATATTCTCTTCAAAGACGCGCTCAAGGAGAGGAATTGTATAACAGTAAAATGTCTGAAGATGAATATAAAAAACGATTAAGCACAGTTGCCAATATGTCAACACAACAGATGGATAAATTCGCATCTGATTGGATTGCAATTTCAGAGGCCGGCTTAATGATTGATCCATCAAAATGTGAAAACTTTTTTTACTCGGATGGAAAAATTAGCTTTATCGATTTAAACGTATGGAATAATCGGCCCTCCTTGGATGAGCATTTTTTGAATATGTCTCAAGTATTATTTGGATTGGGGTTGAAATCAAAATATAAAGCAGATGAAAATGATTTTGCCAAAATTCTTACAAATGTTTCTCGTTCCTTTTTGAAAAAAGGATTACCTCTTGAAGACATTCAAAAGGTATCATCTAAATACACGTATTTTATGAGTGAAGGTACAATTAATTCGGTTATGAATACATTATCTAAAGAAACATCAAAAGATACCTCATTGACATATGCCATGGCTCAAAAGAGTGGAATATCCGGACGCTAAAGGGATAAATATGTCTTTTATAAAAAAGAGGTAATTTGTCTTTTTAGGTTACAAAATGAATCCCATCGTTTTTTGATGGGATTTTTAGTCAAAAAAACACCCTGTCAAAAATAGACAGGGTGTTATGGTTTGGTAAGCAGATTATTTCTTATCCTCTTTTTTCCAAAAGTATTCCGCCATTGTTTGGAAAACAACATACAAAGACGGAACAAAGAAAATACCCACAAATGAGGCCATAGCCATACCGCCGAAGATGGATGATCCGATGGCTTGGCGTGCCATAGCGCCGGCTCCTACGGCCACGACCAGAGGTAAGAAGCCCAACAAGGAGGATACAGCCGTCATCATAATGGCACGGAAGCGCATATAAGCACCATTGACGGCTGCTTCTTTTACCGATATACCCGTGGTGTGCTGGTCTTTGGAAAATTCCACCAACAAAATGGCGTTTTTAGCCGCTAGGGCAATCAATACGATAAGACCGGCTTGTGCATATAGGTCATTGGCAATATCACGCACGAACAGCATTAAAATTGCCCCAAAAATACCCACGACAATAGATACCATCACCGGCACCGGAATAATCCAGCTTTCGTACAAGGCCACCAAGAACAAATAGGCAAACAAGAAAGCCATTGAGAAGACAAGTAGGGTTTGACTACCGGCTTCTTGTTCTTGTAATGATGTTCCTGTCCATTGATATTGATATCCGGTCGGCAAGTGTTCAGACAATTTTTCCATAGCTTGCATGGCGGCCCCCGAACCTAAACCGGCGGCTGGAGAACCCATAATCTTAATAGCACGATAGTTATTATACCGTTGAATATTTTGGGCACCAATGGTCCGGTGAACTGTTACCAAAGAACGCAGTGGTACCATTTCTCCTTTATTATTGCGAATGTTGATTTTAAAGATATCGTCTAACGTACGACGTTCTTGGATATCTCCTTGGACATTGACTTCCCAAGTCCGACCATACATATTAAAGTCATTAACATATGTTCCGCCTAACATGGTTTGCATGGTGGCAAAAATATCGGCAACCGATACCCCTAAAGCATACGCTTTTTGACGATCAACCTCCAATCTGACGCGTGGTGAGTCGGTTGTATACAGTGTGTATACTTGGTACAAATCCGGATCCCGATTGGCTTTTGCAATTAATCCTTGAGCCACATCTAACATTTTTTCGGGTGAATCACCGGTTGTACTTTGCAACACATATTCAAAGTTGGATGAAATGGACAATCCCATAATGGCCGGCATATTAAAGGCCAAGACACGGGCTTCCTGAATACCTGCGGTTAACCCATATACCTTTTTGATAATGCTGTCAACATCTTGACCTTTGCCCATACGGTCTGCGTACGGTTTTAACCGAACGGCTAAGAACCCACTGTTAGAGGCTTGAGCACCAGACATCATCCCATACCCGATAATACCTAAATAACTGTCTACTTCAGGGATGGTTTTGACCTTTTGAGCCACTTTATTCATCACATCTCGGGTTCTATTCCAACTGGCGCCAGAGGGTAATTGAACTTCCATTAAAAACACGCCTTGGTCTTCGGCGGGTAAAAAGCCGGTAGGTGTTTTTTCAAATAACCGATAAGCACCAAAGCCAAACAATCCTATTGCTAAAACGGCAATAAAGGAAACTGGAACCATTTTGCGTACCGTAAAGGCATATCCGTCA
>JAFXFY010000182.1 GCA_017513365.1 Alphaproteobacteria bacterium
GGTAGAGGCTCAAAAATTAATCGGTATTAATTTAGAAGGGAGTGTCGGATGATTGTTGATGAAGAAATTTTAATCAAGGCTATTAACAAATGGGGTAAACATGCACAATTGTTGATGGTTTTAGAAGAAATGAGTGAATTGCAAAAAGAAATTTTAAAACATATCAACCGTGGCAAAGATAATTTAGATGAAATTATTGATGAAACGGCTGATGTAGAAATTATGTTAGAACAACTTAAATATATTTTTGGGATTCATAAAAATGTTGCGGAACGTATTCCTGTGAAATTAGATAAAGTTAAAGCAAGATTGGATAATTAAGATGGCATTTTTGGAAATTAAAAATTTATGTGCTAAAGTCGGGGAAAAGCAAATTTTAAAGAATTTTTCCTTAACAATTAACGAAGGGGAAATTCATGCGATTATGGGCCCAAACGGGTCTGGAAAAAGTACACTGTCTAATGTGATAGCAGGGCATCCGGCGTATGAAGTAACTGCCGGTTCCATTACCTTTAAAGGGCAGGATTTATTGGCCATGCGTGCCGATGAGAGAGCCAACAGTGGCGTGTTTTTGGCGTTTCAATATCCGACGGAATTACCTGGGGTTGGAACGGCTTTGTTTTTAAAAACGGCTATTAACGCAAAACGCAAATTTTTGGGATTACCCGATTTAGATGCGGTGCAGTTTATGAAACGCCTTAAGACACGGGCTACCGCTCTCGGGGTTACGGATGAAATGTTAAAACGCCCTGTAAATGTGGGGTTTTCGGGTGGTGAAAAGAAAAAAATGGAAACATTTCAAATGGCCTTTTTGGAACCTGATTTTTGCATTTTGGATGAAATGGATTCTGGGTTAGATATTGATGCGTTACGTGTGGTTGCTAATGGTGTGAATGTTATGCATGAACCGCATAGAGCCTTTTTGTTAATTACCCACTATCAAAGATTATTGGATTACATCGTGCCGGATTTTGTGCATATTATGGTGGATGGTAAAATCGTCCAATCCGGTGATAAAACATTAGCCTTACAGTTGGAAGAAAAAGGGTATGAAAATTACAAATAACATTTCTTTAACGGGCTATAACGGCGTTTTAACCGAAACGGTTTTGGGGGCAGAGCCGATGGAAATTGTGGTGCCGGAAAACAGTGAATTTACGGCCGATATTTTGCATATTTCCGGTCCGATAACCTTAAGAGTTATCTTAAATGGTGAAAATGCAAAATGCGATATAAAAATTGCATATTTATCCAATAAAAACAATCATAACAACATTAAAGTTGAAGTAATACATCAATATAAAAATACAACTTCTTCTCAGGTTATTAAGGGGATTTTAACCGATACGTCCAAAATGGCTTTTGATGGGATTATTCGCATTCCCTTTGATTCACAAAAATGTGATGGTCATCAAAATCATCGGGCTATTTTGTTGTCGGATACGGCCAGTGTTCAAGCCACCCCTGAGTTGGAAATTTATGCCGATGATGTCAAATGCTCACACGGGTCAGCAGTTGGGGCTTTGGATGAAAATCATTTGTTTTATTTGCTCAGTCGTGGTATTCCCATGGATGAGGCCAAAAAGATTTTACTTAAATCCTATGTGATGGAAATATTGCCCGAAACTTGGGAACAGTATGTTGATGAATGGATGGATGAAAATGTTTAAATCTGACTTTCCTATTTTTCAAAATCATCCCGAATTGGTGTTTTTAGACTCTGCTGCTTCGGCACAAAAACCCAACTGTGTGTTGGATGCCATGATTGATTTTTATACGCATTCTTATTCCAATGTTCATCGGGGAAATTGTGAGATAGCGGGCCAAGCCACTGAATTATACGAAAATGCGCGTCAAGTTGTGGCAGAGTTTATCGGTACAACAACCAAAAATATTGTTTTTACATCCGGTGCGACGGCGGCGGTTAATATGGTTGTCAACGGATACGAAAAATTATTAAAAGCGGGTGATGAAGTTTTGGTCTTTATCGGGGAACATCACGCCGATTTTGTGCCTTGGCAACAAGTATGCAAACGTACAGGTGCTACCTTTAAAATAATTGGCGTCAGAGCGGATGGTACGGTTGATATGGATGATTTTACCTCAAAGTTGTCCGATAAAACAAAATTAGTAGCCGTAACCCATTTATCTAATGTGCTGGGGGTGGTTAATCCGGTACGACAAATTGCCGATATAGCGCATAAAAAAGGGGCAAAGGTTTTGGTAGATGGTGCTCAAAGTATTGCCCATATTCCGGTAAATGTATCGGATTTAGAGTGCGATTATTTTGTCTTTTCCGGTCATAAACTTTATGGCCCGACGGGTATCGGCGTGCTGTATGGTAAAACTGAGGCATTAGACTTGTTGCCGCCAACGGTTTTTGGGGGCGATATGGTGCGAGAAGTAAGTCTTTACGACACCACTTTTGCCGATGTTCCGGCCAGATTAGAGGCAGGTACTCCACCGTTTGTTCAAGCTCATGGATTGGCGGCAGCGATTCGGTATGTATCACAAATTGGTATGGATAAAATTGCCGAGCATGAGCAAAAATTAACAGATAAATTATTGGCAGAATTAAAACGCATTCCCCATATTCAAATACTGGGTAATGGTGTCTATAACAGTGGGTTGATTTCTTTTAATATACACGGTATTCATCCGGCGGATATTGCTTTTATGCTGGCCAAACAAAACATTTGTGTGCGTGTAGGGCATCATTGCGCTATGCCAATACATACGTGTTTAAAAAATACGGTATCACTGAGGGTGTCATTCGGTTTGTATAATGATGAACAAGATGTGGATACATTTATTGGCGCCCTTAAAAAAGCACTGACATTTTTCTAAGGAGGGAAAATGGAATTATCAGATGAAGATATGCTGAAAGTGACATTGTCGGATTTACCATCCGAAGCGGTTCCGAATTATAAAGCAACAGTCGGTCAGCCGTTGGCGGAAGGAATGCCCCATGCCACGAAAGATGATATTATCGGTGCGTTAAAAGCCGTGCAAGACCCCGAATTATTTATGAATGTCTATGAATTGGGATTGATTTATGATATTCAGCAAAAAGAAAATGGAGATGTCTTTATTTTAATGACGCTGACATCACCCATGTGTCCGATTGCCGGAGAAATGCCCAAAATGGCCGCTACGGCAGTTTCTACTGTTCCGGGGGTAGGTGTTGTGACGGTAGAATTGACCTTTGATCCTCCTTGGACGATGGACAGACTGTCCGATGAAGTAAAACTGATGATGGGCGTGGATTAACGCATTATTTGTTATAAAAACTTTAAAC
>JAFXFY010000183.1 GCA_017513365.1 Alphaproteobacteria bacterium
TGAACAAAATGTCGGGTTAGTGATGTTAGTTGACAGAAGTGGTAGTACGTCGAATAACTGTAAAGTTACTAGAACACTTGCAGATGGAACAAAACAAAAATTATATTGTGAAGATTTGATTACAGAGGCCTTGCAATCATTGGAAATTCCTAAAAAAATGAAAACTACTTTATATCTTCATAATACATCAACATCAGGCGCATTGAATAATCCGTTGCCTTATGGAAATCATGATGAAACAGCCATTAATGATGCAATAATAAATTATACTCTGACATCTGGAAGTGTAACAACTTTTAAACAGGCGCTTAATGATATTGCAACAAATATTTGTCCAACGGGTGATAAATTAATTATTATGATGTGGACGGATGGAGAATTAGGTTATACAAAAACACCTCTAAAAAATCTGAAAAATGTTTGTACAAATGCAAAATTTTATTATGTAGGTCCTAGTTCAAGTACTTATAGTGAGTATCGTGATGGATATTATGCGATAAAATCGTTACCTGAAGATTATGTTGATAGTCTTAATGATCATATGAAACAAGAAGGGTGTGTTCCAAGACCAGAAAAGGAAGCCAGGGAATAAAAAATGGTAGAAAAAAATAAGAGGGATTTCCCTCTTATTTTTTTATTTTTATAATCAAACAAAATTTTGTTATCCGAAATTAATAATCATCATTTGGAATTTCGGGATGTTTGACTTTCTTTAATGTCTTTTTGGGTTTTCTGGACTTAATATCCGGTACCATTCTGACAATAATATCGTACATTTCCTTTAAGTTTTTGGAATACAAATGATCGGCCGATGGTATCGGGCAATATTCTACATGAACGAATCGGTGGCCGGCCAGTTGTTCGGCCAACATTTCAACAGATGTTTCGGATACGATTGTATCTCGTCCACCTTGAATAATTAAACCAGAAGCTGGACAAGGTGATAAGAAATCAAATTGATACATATTCGTTGGAGGAGATACAAAAACAAATCCGCTGATTTCCGGACGACGCATTAAAACCTGAGCCGCCACCCAAGCCCCAAAAGAATATCCAGCAATCCAACAGACATTTGTTTCTGAATCCATATTTTGCAAATAATCTAAGGCAACGATAGCATCGGCAAGTTCACCAACGCCTGTTCCGTCAATTTCACCTTGAGAGTTTCCGACCCCACGATAATTAAATCTTAGAACGGAAAACCCCATATTTACAAAGGCTTGGAAAATGGCATAAGTAACCCGATTATTCATTGTACCGCCTTGAGCCGGATGCGGATGTAATACTAAAACAAGAGGGGCTCGAGGGTTTTCTGAACGATGAAAACGTCCTTCTAATCTGCCAGCTGGGCCGTTAAAGAAAACTTCTGCCATATTTTACTCCTTATAATATATTAAAAAATAACAAAATTTTATTATAGTGTGAATTTTATATCATTTTTTTGAAAAAATCAATATTTTTTTGTTGACAATCGTTTTTAAAAGCGTTATAAGTATCTTCATCCGATGGCGGAGTAGCTCAGTTGGTAGAGCAGAGGAATCATAATCCTTGTGTCGGCGGTTCGAACCCGTCCTTCGCTACCATTTCATAAAAGGCCTTCATTTGAAGGCCTTTTTCATTAAATACACTATCTTCTTATTAATTAAAATCGCGAATTAACTTTTCGACCACAATGGTTAAGTTTGTTGTGAAAATTTTAATCGCAATAGCCAATAAGATAACACCAAATAATTTTTGTATCATAATTAAAATGCTTTTGCTGACCACTTTTTCGATTCGTTTTGAAGCGACTAAAACACCGTATATAACAAATACGTTAGCAATTAAGGCAATTAAAATATTAATGTCATGATATTGGGCCCGAATGGATAAAAGAGTTGTTAAAACGCCTGAACCGGCTAATGTCGGAAATACAACCGGCATAAAGGTAGCATCTTTTTCGGCATCTGGACCATCTTTAAAAAACTCGGTGTTTAAAATCATCTCTAAGGCAATTAAAAAGATAACGATAGAACCAGCAACGGCAAAGGTTGAGATATCCAATCCGAACAATTTTAAAAAAGCCTCTCCAATATAAAAGAAACTTAAAAACATGATAAAGGATAAAATGGCCCCACGTTTTGGGTTAATTTCCTTTCCTTTGTTATTTAAACGAACCAATAAGGGGAGGGCACCAACCGCATCAATGATGGCAAATAAAACAATAAAGGCACTGGCACATTGTCTTAAATCAAATGAACTAAACATACAAAATCTCCTATTTTATTAAATAATAAGGTATCATAATACGAAAAAAAATAAACGCAAGTAAAATTATTTTTATTTTAAAAATTATATCTTGATTTTTGATGAAAAACCTTTTAATGTAGGGATAAATATTGATGAAAGGAAAAAATCATGAAACGTTTATTTTGTCTGTTATTGGTCAGTTGCTTGGGCGTCGTTGGATGTAGCTATGAACGCTTAGAACCATCGTTTAAATCCGAAGATACATTCGCAACGGATGGTACAATGCAATCTACACCGAATTTTGCTCAGTTTCGTGAAATCCCCGTTCCGGAAAAGGCAACAATGGATTTGAAAAAAACGATGTTGTTTGGTAATGATCCTTTGATTGGACGTTTGGCTTTTTCGGCCCCTTACAGTCAATCCAGTTTGTTTGATTTTTATATGCAAGAAATGCCTAAATTCGGTTGGCGTGAAATAACGGTGATTCGGTCTGCGAACAGCTTTTTGACTTTTTCCAAAGGTAATCGTGTTGCCACCATTCAACTCAGTACAACGGCCGTCAGTGGCAGTGATGTTATTTTTGATATTTCAATTGGTAAAAGTTTGCAAGCCGAGTAATTTATATGTCGAATAAAAGTGTGATTACAAAAATTCAAAATCAAATTGGCACAATTGATGCCGAAATTTTGAGCTTACTCGTGCGCAGGTTTGAAGCCGTCAAGGCCTTGTCTGTTCAAGAAAATATCCCAGAAGATGAAATTTCATATCGGCCGGATAGAGAAGCTAAAGTTATGCGTAATGCGATTGAGCAAAATAACGGTATGTTACCGGTAGGCTCTCTGTCTAAAATTATGCGGGAAATTATTTCCATTGAACAACAAATTCATCGGGCTTTTAATGTGGCGGTATATGTTAAAGAGCAATCTCAAAATATGTTGGAATTATCTAAGGAACACTTTGGGACAAATTGTCGGTATATCCCTTGTTTGTCATTATCTCAAACTATTCAAAAAGTAGATTCTGATGAGGCAGGAGTCGCCGTTTTACCCCTATTTGATGGGGCTGAAGAATCGTGGTGGACAACGTTGTCATGTGGGTCTCATGAAACGTTAAAGATTGTCGCAAAATTACCGTTTTTAAAGAAAAATATTACTTCGGAAAAAGAAGCTTATGTCATTGGTCGGGCACCATTTTTACCAACTGGAAATGATAGAACGCTCTTTGCGATTGAAATGAGTTCTCAAACCAGTATTGCCTCTCTTAAATCGTTATTGGAAGAGGTGGGATTAACCGTTCATCAAGTGTGGCCGGCGTATCATTTATCCCGTATTTATTTGTTTGCGGTAGAATTGGATGGATATATTACACCTGACGATAAACGAATTGTTCTCTTTAAAAAAGCACAGGAAAAGAATGTCTTTTTAATGCGTCCTATCGGCGGATATGCGATGCAGGAAAATTTGGGGTAAACTATGGGAATGCTTAAGGATTTATTTGGTTCAAAAAAAAGTAATTCACCGGATGTATTGGGGCGGTATCCTGAGTATATGCAGGTTCGAGCCTTGCCGGAACGCAGGTATTTAAAAACATCACGTTTATTGGCGGCGTTTATTCTTATTAACTTGGGTATTACTTTGGCTTTAAGTGGGATTTATACCTATATGGTTGAACGGGTTGATGTGTCCATTATGTCGCGTAAGGCGGTGAATTTGTTGTATATTGATCCTGAAAAGAAAATGTTATTGCCTGCAGAACATCCTCAAAAAACGGTTGCCGCCACTCAGTTAGTGGCGGAAGATTTAATCAAACAATACATTTTGGAACGCCATACGATTTTGGCTGATAATAATAAGATGGAAAAAGTTATTGGTGGCTATGGTATGGTGGGGGTGTTGTCTGAACGGAAAAATGTTTTTTCGGCTTTTAAATCAGAAGCAACACATGAGCTTGAATTAGCTCGTCATAAAGGATATGTACGAGATATGCACTTGTATGAATTAGAATACGTATACGAAAATATGTGGCAAGCTATTTTTGACGTATTTGATATGCCTATTCCGGATACCTTTAATCCGTTATGTCATAATTGTATGGATAATTCGGCAGAATGTATTAACTGTAAAAAGCAACAAGCGCTTAATCGTAAGCGTTATAAGGCCTTTATTCGTATCAGTTTTGCCAATAAAAAAGATATTTCCAACCCATTGGGGGTAATGGTTTATTCTTATCAAGTTGTTCCTATGGTTGTGAGAGATAACAGCTTTTGGGATACACCTCGGGCATTGAAAAACGAATTGTAAAATATATTCAAACGGATGGATTTTACAGGTATTCGTTGAAATTATAAAAAAACTTCTTGCTATTTTTTTTTATTTGGCTATAATCGCCTTCAGGTTAACTTATAAAAAGGAGAATTAGGTATGCCGTCAGTTGTAAATGATTCATGCAGATTGTGCAAAAGTTGTGTAGAAGTGTGTCCTGTAGATGCTTTCCGTGAAGGTGAAACAATGGTTGTTGTTTCTCCGGATGATTGTATTGAATGTGGTGTTTGTATTTCCGAATGTCCGCAAGGGGCCATTACTCCGTCTGATGAGGCCGATGAAAAATGGATTGAATTTAATGCAAAACATGCCGCCGAATGGCCAGTTGCTTCAAAATAAGTATTTTTCAAAATGATTAAAGCCGTTCCTGCATTTTGGAACGGTTTTTTTATTGACATTATCTTACATATGGATATATGGTATAAGAAAAAAAGGAGTAGTTATGACACTAAAAGAAACTTTGCGAGCAATACAACGAGCCTTTTTAAAGGAAGTTTCCCCTTTAAAAATGCCTCAGCATTCAGATAAACCGGCATTTTATACAAAAGAACAAGAACTCGCAATGGATTGGGAAGCCCGAATGCAAGCCAGAGCCATTCATCGGATGGAGCCCCATACCTCAGTCGTGCATCAACATGAAAAGATATTGCATGAAATGCATGAAAAATTTTATGCCGATCCGGATAAGGGATTGAATAAAATTATGCAGGCTTATCATACTTGTATGTCCATAAAAAATGATAAAGAACAGATACAATTTGAAGATAAGTATGTGGCTCAAAAGGTGGCTAATTATATGCGGACACAGGCACAAATTTCAGAGCAGGGGCGATAATTAAAAAAAGTTTTTTTTAAGGGTTTACATTTATTTGAAAATCGGATAAAACAAGTCATCTAGTAATAATGTGGTGGAAAATGCAAAATTTTAAAGTCTCAGTTGTTGTACCAGCCTATAATGAAGAGGGAAACCTCTCTCATTTGGTGGATAAGCTGGTTCCAATTTTAAGTCAGTATCACGATTACGAAATTATTTTGGTGAATGACGGGTCATCTGATAAGACCATAGAGGTGATGAAACATTTACATCATGATAATTCTCGTGTGCATTATATTTCTTTATCTCGTAATTTTGGACACCAATATGCTTTAAAGGCTGGATTGGATGTGGCAACAGGCGATTGTGTGATTTCTATGGATGCGGATTTGCAACATCCGCCTCGGTTGATTCCCCAGTTAATTGACGGTTGGCAAAAAGGATATGATATTGTTTATACCATACGCCAAGATAAAGGAACAGAAAGTATTTTTAAACGATTTTCTTCCGGATTTTTTTATAAGTGTTTTCGGATACTCACGGGGTTGAAAATGCCGGCCGGAGCTGCCGATTTCAGATTACTTGATAAAAAGGTGGTCCAAGTACTTAAAAATATGCCCGAAAAAGCTCTGTTTTTAAGAGGCTTGATTTATTGGATGGGATTTAAACAATTTGCCATATCATATCAGGTAGAGCCTCGCTTTTCCGGTCGCAGTTCATACAGCTTGAAAAAAATGTTGGCTTTGGCGGTTGCTGGGGCGACCTCATTCAGTATAAAACCACTGAGATTGGCAATATATTTGGGCTTTTTTATCGCCTTAATGGGATGTTTGTTTACGGCTTATGTGCTGTATATGAAATTATTTGCCGGCAGTGTGATTACTGGTTGGGCCTCACTGATGTGTGTTTTATTAATACTGGGGGGCTGCCAACTTTTTGTGATGGGCATTATCGGTGAATATATCGGTCGGATTTTCATTGAAATGAAAAATCGTCCCAGTTATATTGTGGATGAAACTTCTTTAGAACAAAAATAACAGATAGGATAACTAAAATGAATAAATTAAAAGAATTGTTCAAAAAAATATTGGCTTATTCCAAAGAAAATTGGGATTTGGTTGCAACATTATTGATAACTGTTGTTGCCTTTTTTGTGATGTTTGGACCTCGTGCTTTTAACGTATATGATACCGATTGGGTGAATAAAGGAGGGGACTTTACCGTATCCTATTTGGGGAGTGTTTTTTATCGGATGGATGAATGGCATTGGCCGATTTTTATGCATGATAATATGGGGTATCCATTTGGTATTTCCGTGCATGGAACGGATGGCTCGCCAATGCTTTCTTTGATTTTTAAAGTCTTTCATAAATGGTTTGGATTGCCGGCTACCGCTCAATTTGTGGGGCCTTGGATGTTTATTTGCTATATTTTACAAGCGGTTGCATCTGTATACATTTTCCGCCATGCCTTTAAAAATAAATTTATGATTATACTGGGATCATTATTCTTTATTTCCTCACCGATTATGTTGATGCGTGTTTTTGTGCATGTGAACTTAATGCCTCACTTTATTTTGTTATTTTCAATTTTGTTGTGGCTGAACAATCGGTTGGGTAAAAAAGAATGGATTTATATTAATATCTTGTACACGCTGTGTATGTTGACCTGTCCGTATTATTTGCCAATGTGTACCGGTTTCTTTGTTTTGCTTTGGTATAAACAAGTTATTGTTCAAAAATCGGTTTCTTGGAAATCCTTTGCTAAAGGCATTTTGGCAACCGGTGCCGTTATGGGCATTTGGTACTATTTATTGGGTATGTATCAAACCGGTGGAGAATTATCCGGTGGCGGATGGAGAGGGTTAGCCTTAAACTTAACGGCTTTATTTAACCCGATTTGGAGTAAATCACAATTTTTTAATACATTAACGCCAAAAGCCGATTTTGATGCCGATAACTATTTTGGTTTAGGTTTGTTGATTTTGTTGATTTTGTGTTTACGAGAAGTGATTGGATTATTTTCCAAAGAAAAAATGCAAGGTAATGGGCTGTTGGTTATTATTTTAACCGGATTTGTGGTGTTTGCCTTGTCTCCGCAAGTAAAACTGGGAACGGTGATGATTTTGGATTATAAACCGGGGGCATTGGTTGAATGGATTGGTGGTGTATTCCGTTATTCCGGACGCTTTTTCTGGCCGGTTTGGTATTTATTGGCTTATTTCATTATTAAAACGGCTTACTATAAATTTGGTAAAATGGCCTTTGTCATTGTTCCGGTGTTGTTATTGGTTCAAATTTGGGATTTGTATCCGACCTATAAATCCAAAGCCAGCTTTATTTGGGAGGCCAGACCCGTTCCGGTTGCAACAAATACACCTGAATGGGATGAGTTAGCTAAACGGTATGATAATGTATTTATTTTTGCTCATAACAAAAATTACCGAGATGTGTGGAAATGGGCTATTAAACATAACAAAAACGTTAACTATGGCTTTTTGAATTCTCGTGCGACTAAAAAACCGGAAGAATTAGTGAACAAAGTTAAAGAGGAAATTTTATCCGGTTATGTATCCGATCCGACATATTTTTACATTATTGATGAAGACTTGATGGCCCGTATTAACGATGTGGCAAAAGTTAATCCGGATGTAGCCAAGTTAAAATCTCAAATCCGCAGAGTATCTACTTACGATATTTTGGAATATGATGCTGCATTACAACCGGTCATGATGTCTTTTTCGGAACAAAAAATAAAGGTGAATCACCGCTATTGGCAAGCCGATTTGATTATGACATCAAAACATCGTTTGTACCGTGTTTTGGAAAAAGGTGATAAAGATTATGCCACGATTACCCGTCATGACGATATGTTAGTTTTAAAATGGGATAGATATGGTACAGAAGAGTTTAAA
>JAFXFY010000184.1 GCA_017513365.1 Alphaproteobacteria bacterium
CGCCCCCCCATTAAGGACATAGCATTAGCGCCATCCAAAACACACGCTTTGTTTTCCTTTATTTTAGAAGGTGTTAAACGAATAACACAAAAATCATCTTTTAAATCCGGCGTAATCATTTTGGCGATTTGTTCGGCGGTTTCCAAAACACTCCCAAAATCGGGACCATATACCAAAGCTCCACGATAAGAGGATTGAATATCCCTTTTTAATGCCGACACTTGATAGGCTTTAGCCTTCATTTTCTGCCTCGTTTTTCTTTACAAACGAAATAACATGCAAGGTAATTCTGTCTGCCAGTATTTTAATTAAATTTTCCCGCACTTTTTTTTGAGCCATCCATGTAGCATACGGTTCTGTTGCCACGTTATAAGCCCCCGTTGCCGAAGCCGTTGTGCTGATAACATTGTCCCCGGTTTGAATATCTGTTAAACGGTAAGAAACGCTTAAACTCATTCTTTCACGAGAAGAAAAGTTATCATTTTGAATATTTTGATCACTGATATTGGGCATATTCAAATGCACATTTAACCGATACTTTTTGGCAACGTCTACCCGATTCGGATTTAATCCAGCTATGAGATAGTTTTGCATTAAATATCCTTCATAATCGGCAATCGGCTGAATATCTACTGCTGCCGTCAAGTTGGTTGTTTCTTGACCTTTTGTTAAATATAGTGGAGAAACATGACACGCAGATACCAACAATAAACTTAAAAAAGTAAAAATACGCATTTTTATATCCTTTGTTGGCTTTACTATATCGTAAAAATCCCCAAAAGACAAATATTATTTGCAAAAAAACACATCAGTGTGTATACTCGTATTATGAAAAAAATTTATGTTATTGTTGGCTCTACCGCCAGCGGAAAATCAAATTTAGCCGTTAAGATTGCCAAATCTGTCCATGGCGAAATTGTCAATGCAGACTCTATTCAAGTTTATCGGGATATTCCTTTATTAACGGCACGCCCTACTTTAGCGGACGAACAAGGAATTTTACATCATTTATATGGATATTTAGACGAACATGCTGTTTGTTCAGCTGCTGATTGGTTAGAAAAAGCCGTTTTAACACTCAACCACATTGATACACCCGTTGTCGTGGGTGGCACCGGTTTATATATAAAAGCATTAACCGAAGGGTTAAATGATATTCCACCGGTTGATACAGCCGTTCGGGATATGGTGCGCAATATGCCGATAGAGGAAGTTCGCTCAAAAGTATTAAACTGTTCAGCTACAGATCCTCAACGCCTCAGACGGGCATTAGAAGTTCAGCTGACAACTGGAAAACCATTATCTTATTTTCAATCTTTGCCCCCTGTCAAAAAAATTGAAGCCGATTTTGAAATATTGTGGGTTAATCGTCCTCGCGAAGAAATTCGTGCTCGCTGTCGGATGCGTTTTTTGCAAATGTTAGAACAAGGAGCGATTACTCAAGTACAAGATCTGTTATCTCGTTCACCGACAGGGGGGATAACAAAAGCAATCGGGTTTAAGGAAATCAGTGCTTATCTCAATCGTGAAATTTCATATGAAAAAATGATTGATTTGGCGGTTATCGCTACATGCCAGTACGCAAAACGACAACAAACTTGGTTTAAACATCAATTAAAATCCCATAAAATTATAACTAACCCATTGGATTTTAACATTTAATTACTTGTTTTTGATTTATTTTGATTGGACGCTTATTTCTTCTTAAAAAACATGAAACACCCTTTATGTAATTACAAAATAATCACATATTACATAAAAGTAATTACATTGTAAATACCATACAAATGTTATTACTTTGTATATACACCCTTTTATTTTACATCTCTAAAATACAAATAATTACAATGTAATTACATATCATAAGTAACCACAATGTAATAACATTTTTAAAAAAGTAATTACATTGTATATTTTTTGCTTGCATCTATTTTATTAAAAAGATATACTAACAATGGAACTTTTAGGGATTAACTTTTGTTTTTTGAGGAGTTTTTATGATACATCATTCTAAACCTCATTCCATAGACGATTTATTCTCAGACATGGAAAAACCAAAGGCACCTTCTTTTTTTCAAAAGAAAGGGGCTGTTTTTGCAACATTTTTTTCATTTATTTGGCTGATATTTATTGCTGATTACCTTATTTCTTCTGGCTGGTGGGCCAATCGTGGCACATTATCGCCAGCTGAATTTATTGGTGATACTTGTGGTTTATTCCTACCAATTATCATTGCTGTATTGGTAGCGGCTTATTTTGATAGATCAGCCCAATTAACATACGAATCAAAAACATTGCAATCCTATTTAAATGAATTGGTTTACCCCACAGAAGAAGGGGCAATTTACACGAAAACACTCACTGATGCCTTACGCACTCAAATTAAAGAATTTCGCGCTGTTTTTGAACAAGTGCAACAACAAACAAATCAAGTGCGTAATGATTTAAAGGGATGGATTTCGGATTTAGGAACCGTTATCAATCATGTTGACACAAAAACCATTGAATCCGTGAGAGAAATTGCCTCACATATTCAAGCCCTTACCGAAACAACGAAATTAGCCAATGAACAAGCTGAGCATGCCAGTGCTTTGTTTGCAGAACAAGCATCAATCTTACAAAAAACAACGGAACAAACGGCTAATATTGTGGGTAAACTTTCTCAATCTATCAGCATGAATATTGAAGAAATCACTAACACAGCCCATGCAATAGAAACAACAAACGACAGAACTCAAAACGCCCTACAAAATGCTGAAACCGTTGTTAAAAACTTATTTGACGGCAGTGCCAAAATTGAACAGGCTATCAGCGCTTACGAAACCAGCGCTCAACAACAAAACGCCAGATTATTCGGCAATTTAGAAAATGTATTATCTGTTTTTAAAACCCAAGGCGCCATTTTAGATCAAGAGGTTGAAAAAACAGCAAATCGTTTACGTGTTGTTGAAAGCACATTTAATGAAAACGCGAAAACACTCTATGCCTCTGCTGATGAAGCCGTGTTTAGATTAAACGAAGTCGCAGGTCAATTTGATGCAAGAACCAGAAAAGTTCAAGAAACTCTTAATGTTATCAAATCAGATATGTTAGATGTTTCTGATTCTTTAGTCTTACAAGCCAAACAATTAGATTCTCATACCGGTGGAAAAATGAAGAAAAAAGCAACAGATGACTTTTTGCGTGAAGGCAAAATTATCTTAGATCGCTTACAGTCTTTCTCGGTAGATATGGCCAAAATCTTTACACCAAAAGCTGAAGAAACCCTGTGGCAACGCTATAACAATGGCGATAAAACCGCTTTTATGCGTCATATTACAAAAGAGCTAAGTTCTTCTCAAGTCAAAAAAATCAAAGATTTAATTAAAGTTGATGCAGAATTTAAGTTGGCTGTATCTCGTTATATGGCTGAATTTGAAGGGATGACAAAAGCTGCAAAAGCCGAAGGAGAAAACAATTTAATGATGAGCATCTTAATCGGTTCCGATGTCGGACGGTTATATATGGTGCTTGCTGATATTTTAAGAAAGGGTAAATAATATGAGAATCAAACTAACAAAAATTGGCAATTCCGTTGGTGTTCGCCTTCCTAAAGCCATTTTAACCGATTGTGGCTTTACTTCAGAAGCCGATATGGAAGTTCGGCACAAAATGGTTATTTTATCCCCCGTCAAAGAACCGAGAGCTGGATGGATTGATGAAATGGGTATGGAATTAGAACAAAAACCGTTAATGCATGGAGGGCAATGGCAATGGTAAAACGTTTTGATGTATATATGTGCGACCAAAATGGTGTTCAAAAACCATGTTTAATTGTTTCGCCAGATGAAATGAATGAGGTATTACCTTATGTTATGATAGCACCAATCACAACAGCTTCCTATCAATTCCCCACACGGGTTATTATTGGATTAAAGGGAAAAAAGGGGCAAATAGCCTTAGATATGATTACTACGATAGATAAAACTGAACTTATTCGTAAAATCGGTATTTTACCCGTTGCCAGTCATCCTGAAATTTTGGGAATTTTAGGTAAAATATTCAGTTAACCATTTGAATTATAAAAAAGCTCTCAGGTTTTGAGAGCTTTTTTTATCGGTTATTTTGATTATGTACAACGGGTATTCCACCAATATGTGAGGCCACCTTTTGAGGTGTTTGTCCTTGCCCAACAAACAAATTCCCAACCATTTGTTCATAATGTTCAATGTTTTTATCGACACCGGTCATACGTTGAATATTTATATCCCCGATACCATTTGTTGAAATGGTTGTTCCCCCATCATTTACATTATCCAGTAAACCGCTCTCTTTAATCATTAACAACTCTCCAATTGCTATATAAATTGCCTTATAAACAATATCTTATCCTCTTGACAATAAACGATTTTTAACTGATTTAATCAAATCTTTTGCGGCAGATTTAATAATCATACAAGTATCTTGAGCATAAGGCGTTTGTGGGGTATTTTCCTTTTCCTCCTCTAAAAAATCCTCTTGAAAGATAATCGGACAAACTCCGAATTTTCTTTCAGGAACTTTCGTTGCCTCCGGCATTGGACCAGCTTCAGCATGACATAAAGACCATGTGTTATCACTATATCTCACCATTAAAAACGGACTAACCTCTTTATTATATGCCGGACAATAACAATGAGTGGCTTTTTCACCCCATTTATACGGCTGTCCATCTTTATTCATGATTAAAACCGCCTTATCCGATAATTTTTCAACTAAAAAATATTCATTTTTAAACATATATTTATCCCCTTATTTTTTTAAGAATAAGGGGATTATATCATATCTTAAATAATTTGTCAACAATTTTATTCCTCTGTCGGAACAACCATAGTTAGTTTTTGTAAAATCATATCTAATTTTTCCAATCCATCATAGGCAATCACAACTTCTCCGCCTTTTCCATTCCATTTAATAGATACTTCCGTTTGCAATAAATTCGTTAATTCTGTTTCCAAAGCCATTAAATCACCATCTTTTTTATAAACAGTTTCGGTCTTTTTAAACTGAGGCAAATTCGTTTTACGGGTTGTTTTTCCACCTTCAGACACAGCTAATTTTTCCGTTTGACGCACACTGAGGCCTTTGTTTACCACTTGTTGAGCCAATGTATCCGGATTTTTGGCATTCAATAACGCTCTGGCATGTCCAATACTAAGTTTTTTATCCGATACCATTGTTTTAATCGTATCCGGCAATTCCAATAAACGCATCATATTTGCCACATGAGAACGGCTTTTTCCCACCACTTTAGCCAGTTCATCTTGCGTATATTTAAATTCATCCATTAATCGTTTATAGGCTTCAGCCTCTTCCAAAGGATTCAAATCCTCACGTTGTAAATTTTCAATTAAGGCAACTTCTAATGTAGCTTTATCATCAAAATCTTTAATAATTACAGGAACTTCTGTAAGACCAGCAATTTTAGAGGCACGAAAACGACGTTCACCGGCAATAATCTCATAAGCCGTTTCTCCTGTAGAACTTGGACGCACCAACAAAGGTTGCAACACTCCTTTTTCACGAATAGAACCAACTAAATCTACCAACGCTTCTTCTCTAAATACACGACGCGGTTGAAACGGACTGGGCGCCAATTCATCAATTGGCAATATCACAATCCCACCTGCCCCGGCATTATAAGAAGAATCATTTAAGGGTAAATCCTCTCCCATCAATGCACTTAAACCTTTACCTAATCCTAAATTTCTATCCATTTTTCAACTCCTTACATCGCTTGTTTTAAGTCAGAATTAGCCATTATTGCCAGTTCTCGTTTCATTACTTCACTAGCTAAATTAATATAACTTTGTGCCCCTACACTACGAAAATCGTACAACATCACGGGTTTTCCATGAGATGGGGCCTCAGGAATACGCACATTCCGTGGTATAACCGTATTATACACTTTATCACCAAAATAAGCTCGCACATCACCTACCACAGATTTTGATAAGTTAGAACGGCCATCATACATTGTCATAACAATACCGTGTAAAGACAACTTGGGATTAAAGTTTCTTTTAATTTTTTCAATGGTTTTCATTAAATCAGCAACCCCCTCCAATGCCAAATATTCACATTGAACTGGGATAATCACGCAGTCGGCCGCCACCAAAGCATTCATTGTCAGCAAACCAACAGCTGGCGGACAATCAATAAAGATATAATCATAATCTAAATCGGCACTTAATGCTTTTTTCAAAAAGAATTGAGGTTGTCCGATACCCGCCAATTCAATATCCATCCCTAATAATTCTTGACTAGCAGGTAACACATCTAAATATGGAATTAACGTATGTTTAACACTATCCATCACCGTATCACGCCCCGTCATTACGGTGTACGAGTTTTTATCACCTTGAATGCGATGCAACCCAACACTAACAGTGGCATTCCCTTGAGGATCCAAATCCACAATCAAAACTTTTTTATGCAACGCCGCTAAAGCCGTAGCCAAATTAACAGATGTTGTTGTCTTCCCAACACCGCCTTTTTGATTAGAAACCGCAAATATTCTTGTTTTTTTATTCATATTGAACGCCTCCTATTTTTAAAATATATGATTTTTTATGAGTCCGACTGGGAATTTTTTCAATACAGCATTTATGCGTATTTTGAGCCAATTCCTCATCTACTCGTTCCCCTTTTAAGAACAAACATGTTGTTTGCTCAGTAATAAATCCTTGTCCCAAAACAAACAATTCTTCTACTGTTTTCAAAGCTCTAGCCGTTACAACATCAACATTTTCCAAAACAACGCATTCCAAACGTTGATTAATAACTTGAACCGGCAAATCAAATACACGAGCCACTTCACGCAAGAAAATACTTTTTTTAACATCACTTTCAATAAGATAAAACCGTTCAACTGGACCACCAACTACCTTATTGATAATAGCTAATACAATTGCCGGAAAACCTCC
>JAFXFY010000185.1 GCA_017513365.1 Alphaproteobacteria bacterium
AACAATTTGATGAGAGGGCGGTGTATTTTGCCATTTTTGTGCATATGATTTAATCATACGAATGGTATAATCCATTTCATCTATTTGCCCATATTCAGCCAAAAGATTAGGCCAAACCGTATGAATAATGTCTAAAAACAGGGCTGTTTCATTCCAATGATCTGCAAATTGTTTTTCTTGAACCAAAGTGGTTAACTGACTGACATCAGATTCATATTGATAAAATTCGTCTAACAGCTCTCCCAACCCAACGGCGACCATAACCGCTTTATCAATACTCGTGATATTGGGTTTTGCTAAACATAATTTTGCCAATAAAAACGTTCTGTTTAATTTAGACATTTTAGGTGGTAAATCTTCATCCAAATTATCCATTTCATATAACGGGGTCAATTTCGGCAGTAAAAGAGAATGGCTCTTACTGGCTCTTAAAAATGATTCTTTAACCGTTAAACAAGCCCGACGAGTAGGCAAAATAATTTCAGTATTGGCCATATCAAACGGATTGTTTTTATGTTTATCTAAAATAAATGCAGTTAATTTATCGGCAAAATCATCACCAAGAGCAACAGAATAAATCATGAGTGATATTGCTCCTGTGCTATTGCTAAAGCCTCGGGTGTATTTAAATTAAACCAAATGCCATCATGGATAATATGGGCCAATCGTCCCTGTGATTGAGCAATGTCATATAAATCCCGAGAGGAAAACGGCCCGTCGGGAGCATTCTTAAAGACACGAGGATGCATAATTTGAACCGACATAAAAAAGTAAGGAGCCATTTGTTCATTGGGGCGGATACGTCTTAATTTCCCATCTTCAATAAAGTAATTCCCTTTTTGGGTATCTCCTCGGGAAGCAGACATAGGCGCAATAGCCAATAAAATATCCATTGTATCCGGATTCCAAGCTTCGGCCATTTTTTGCATTAAACTGTCGGTGGGTTCGGTCCATAATGGATCTCCATTTAACACAAAAAAACCATTTTCCCCTCCACGTTCTAATAGTAAGGGGAGGGCTTTTTTTACGCCTCCACCGGTTTCTAAGGCCGTTTGTTCATCTGAAAAAGTAAAGCAAGCATCGGTACGCTGTGATAAGGCTTTCTTTATCATATCGCCTTTATAGCATGTATTAACTACAATATCCGAAATACCATAACCGACGATTTTATCTGTAATATGGTGTATCATTTCACGCCCTTGCACCTTTAACAATGGTTTAGGCGTTTCATCCGTCAGTTCACGCATTCTGACACCTCGGCCGGCAGCCAATATCATAGCGGTTTTTATTTGCATTACATATCCTTAGTCAAATCAATTTGTCGTAATGAGGCGGGAACATATTTATCAATCCACGCTTTTAAGCGTTCGCATTCCGGTGCCTTCAGACAATTTTCAATTAATGTCCATACAAACGGCACATAGCGAACATATTTATCTTTGCCATCTTTAAACCAATATCTGGTAAATTGTCCAACTACTTTGATGTGGCGTTGTAAAGCCACAAGATTGCTTAAAGACCGAATACGAGGGGTATTTAATTCAGGAAATGCCTCAAAATATAAATCTAACATTTCGGCTTTGATATCAGATGGTACATACCGACGCTCGTCTTCAAGCAAGGTCATAATATCATAGGTAGCCGCAGTCTTACGAATATCTTGAAAATCAATAACCCCACAGGTATCATCGGGTGTTAAAATTAAATTATCCACATGATAATCGTATAGGGCATATCCTCTAGGGATTTCATGCATTTGTGAAATTAAATCCCGCCAAATAGTGTCATATTCAGCCATTTCATCCGGAGTTAATTCAATTTTAGATACGTATTTCACGACCCATTGAGGCAATAACCGAATATCGGCCATCATTCGTTCATCGTCATATACTTGCTCGTGTTCTTGGGCTATAGCAAATCCTGAATGAGTTTTAATTAAACTTTCTGTCGCCAGTTTATATAATTTGCGTGCATCGTAACCACTATCTAATAAACGAGTAAAACTGTTATCACCCAAATCTTCTAACAATAACAACCCGTTTTCAATATCTTGCGCATAAATTTCGGGAGAGTGCACTCCTAACTTCCGTAAAATTGTATCAACCAAAATAAAACGATCGACTAATACTAATTGAGCCGGTAAATAATCATGCGGATTTTCTGGAGGAGGGGCATCCATCAAGACCGCCGTTTTACCCTCTTTAAAAACACGATCATAACTGCGCAGTGAAGCATCTCCGGCCAAAAAAGAACGGGTAGCATCACCCCATCCGGCCTTTGTCAAGAAGGCGTCAATGATTTCTTGTCTTGTCATACATTCTCCTTAATGGTAATTACTCGGGTATCATCTTTGATTTCAAAAAAGATATCTATATGTTTACGGGGTAAAACACCTTTAATTTTATCA
>JAFXFY010000186.1 GCA_017513365.1 Alphaproteobacteria bacterium
GAAGAAGCCGGCTATGAACCGACAAAATTCATTGATAAAATTGCAAATGCTAAAGCTAAAATGTTTAAGGATAGTGATTGGCATCGTTGCCCGTGTGATGGACAAAATCCGAACAGATTTTGTATTTCCGAACAATGCCGTAAAGATGTAGAAGAAACGGGACATTGCCATTGTAATTGCTATCAAAAAAAATCGGCATAATAATGATTAAATACCGGATAACGCCTTTCAAAAAAAAGGCGTTATTTTTTTATAAAAAACAATATACTAAGAGCAAAAAAACAAAATTATTTGACGATATTTCATTATCATGGTATAATAAAAGTATATCAGTTTTTAGTCATTTTTTAGGAGGTTCCTATGACAGATACATACGATTTCAAACCAGAAACAATCAAAATTATTATGGCGGGACTAAAACCAGAAACACGGTTAAATCAAAGTGGAAAACAACAAGTGTATATGGTACCTCTTGATAATGTATCAGAAGAACAAATTAAAGAAGCGGCACAAGCTTTAAAAGGATTGGTTGAAACAAGTTTGTATATGCAAGGAAAAAAATACAATAATGATATGCCAGCCGTTGAAGCATTCAACGCAATGGGCCAACCAACAATGTATCGTGGAACTGATGCAGAAGCAATTAGAATGATTGATAATATTGCAGATGTGATGCAAGAAGAACAAACAAAGCAAGATATGGATATTATCCGCAGTGTCTATACTCCCGTTATTAATGGTGATAATATTCAATTTAAAATGTTGGAACGTTATCAAGTTAATCGTGAAAATATTGAACGAGCAGTCAAATTATTGGACCATCATTTTGGCGTTAAAATAAATGATCCTCAAGAAAAAGTCCCTCTGATGGCTAAAGCATATCGTCATACCGAATTAGATGTACCGGCAGAGTATGCCAAATATGCCATCCAAATGATGAGCGCTCAAGAAAACAAAGAAGAACAAACCGAAACAAAAGAAAAAGAAGATAAACCTCAATTAATTACCCCAGAAAGAGAACAAGAATTAAATAAAGCTTATGAAGAATGGCAAGCCAAACGAGCCGAACAAATCAAACAAGTGGCCATCGCCTATGACGTTGCTCGCACTGAACGTGACGGAACGTATTTCAGACCTAAAGAAGGGGCAACTTCTGAAGAATTAGCCGCCGGTGAGCAAGCATTAAGAACATTAACCGACGAAAAAATGAAAGATAAAAGATTTTATATTCCAAATGCCATTATTTCCATGGGGGCAATGAACGGACCTAAAATGTTTAGAGCCACAAACCAAAAAATTGACGATACAGAAAAAGTTAAGGAGATTTTTGCCGAAATCGGCGAAGAGGTTAAATCCGTTGTCTTGCCTCAAACTCAAGAGCAAGAAAAAACACAAGAAGAACCTGAAACAATTGATATGCCGGATTTAACGAATACAATTTCTGAACCGGCGGAAGCAGAACCGATTGTACAACAAATAACACCGCAAAGTCATGAAACAAAAATGCCGGCAACCAATGAACAAAAAGCCATAAAATATGCTCTTCAAACGGCAGCCGATTTAGAGAAAAACTTCATCGTTGTCGCCGGTAATTTAGAGGCACGTCCTTGGGTTTTACCGGAACAAATTGAAACCATCAAAAAACAAGTTGCCCCTTTATTAGAAACAAAAGATATAATAAAAGACGGACGGGTTATTGGGTTAGAACCGACCAATCCGGATCAAGCCGATGCCATATTCCAAATGATGGAGGCCGCAAAAGCAACGCGAACTATTTTAGATACCTATCCACAGATGGCTAAAAACCCTCAAGATGTTTTAAAATTATTTGCTGACAATTTAGAAACTATTCAAAAAACAGCCGAAGAAAATAAAAAGGCCGATAATACTGTTGAAACACCCGCAGCACAACCGACCGAAGAAGTCATTAATGGGACAATTGTTAATCGCACACTTGAACCTGAGTTGTTGGCGGATTTAAACGATGACCGTACAGCAGAACCGGCTCAAACAGAAGAAGAGTTATCCTATATTCCACCTGCAAGAATGGCCGAAATGTATGCTGAATTAAGTAAAGCAGAACCGACACCCGAAACAGAACGCCAAAAAGAAGCCATCGGCAAACGCATGGATAAATTTATTGCCGATTATGTTGCCGGTGAAATCGTAATCAATCAAGATAATATCGCCGATACATATGACGATATGAAAAAAGTATTGGATTTATACGGTCCGGAAGATAAAAATGCCTCTGTTGCCCGTGAACGATTAGAAAAAGAAATTGCATTATATGATAAAAACAACCATTTAGAAGACATTACGCCAGCAGATGAAACCTATTTAACAAATCGTTTAGAGGCCGTTAAAGAGGCTTTAAAAGGCGTTGAGTTGGATACATATTACACTAATTTGCGTTTCTTTGATAATGACAAAAAAGAAGTACCTCAATTAAACGAAAACGGTGAAATACGTGCTGACAGTGAATTGGCAAAATTATTAAACATTGTAAAATCTGATATCTTGACCGAGCAAACTTTGGCAACGGGTTCTGTGGACCCTGAAAATATTGCCAAGCGAGCCAATGAATTATTGCAAGTTAATACTGTGGCCTTAATGGCTGCTGATTTAAAACGTACCGGTGAAGATCCGACAACGGCACCCGAACGTCTTGAGGCCTTAAAAAATGGTCAAACATTTATGATACCTCAAGGAACAATGGCAGGGTTTACGGCAACAAACGTCAATGAACAAGTGGCTCGGTTAAATCGTTTGGGAACAAAACTGAACAATAAATCCGGTGTTGTTCAACAATTGTATGAACCACTGAAAACTGTTGATCCGTTATCTGCGGAACGTTTTGGTAAACAACCTCAAAAAACAAACTTGTTAAAAACTTGTTTGAAAAAATTTGGATTGGGTTCTATGGCTGGTGCTTTGGCCAGTGGCGCCGGATTGGGAGCAATGGCCTGGACCTTACCGGCAGTTCCGGTTGTTGCCGGTGTTATGGCGGCTTATACCGCAGGCCATATGTGGATACAACGCAAACGTGAAGTTGACCAAGCTAAAAAAGAGGGAAAAGAACCATCATCCTTAAAGAACTTCTTTAAAAAGAATACGGTTCGGGCTTTATTAACCGGTGCCTCTTTGGGGGCCATTGCCATGGGATTACCGGCAGTTGCCTTAGGGATTGGTGCTGCTGCTGCCGCAGTTGGCTTTAAAGGTATTTTCAAACGCAACCGTCAAGAAGGGTATGATGTTAAAACATCTATTTTGCGGTCCGTTCCAGAATCCGTGGCCGGTATTGCCGGTGCGATGCTGACTGGTGGTTTGATACATGGTGTTGCAATGGATTCTGCAGGACATGAACAAGCCGTAGCAGAAACGACCGAGACAACGGCTGAAACAGCTCAAACCACAGCTGAAACCGTTCAAACGGCAGCGGAACAAACTCCCGTTAATCCAACTCCAACCGGTACAGATACGGCTCCGACCGGTACGGATACGGATACAGGCACAGAAACAACCGATAGCGGAGAAACCGGCACACCGACAACACCGACGGTTGAAGAAGCAGTGCAACAACCAACAGAAGAACAAACTCCGGTCCATGAGACCATAACATTGGAAGAAGTGGCACAAGCTCCGGCACCTGAAGAGGTAGTCATTGATCAACCGATTACACTGGGTGAACACACTGCCGAAACACCGGCGTTTGATATGACAGAGGATACTCCGATTACTTTGTCAGGTCAAGAAATAGCCGGCGAACCGATTGATTTAAATTCAACCACCCCCATTACCATGACAGAAGACATGATTCAAGATACACTTGCCAATCAAACGACTTCGACTGTAGAACAACCGGTTGTCGGGACATCCAACATCACACCAGAACAACAAGAAGCCTTGTTGAATGATGATTTTGCCGAAGAGTTAAATGTTATTGATAAAATTGAACAACTGGCAAGAGAACAAGGAATTGAGGTTCCTCCTCGTGAGGTCGCTGACGGTCCAAACTTTGACCATTTTGAATTTCTTGAAAACTTCTTAAAAAAACCAGGAAATGAGGAATTAGCAGCAGAATATGAGGAATATATCTCTTATAATCCTTTACTGCCGGTAGAAAATATACAAGATCCGTCTGCTATCGCTACAAATGAACCAACAGTGGAAGTTGATCCGGACACAGGAACCACTTATGTACATATGGAAGGTACCACCTATGCCAGCGGTCATGACATGTCTACCACAGAAGTCAACGTCCAACCCACTGCGGAAGGAGCACAAGAGCCTGAAACATATGAAGAGGCCGTTCCGATGTCCGAAACATCCAATGATCCGGCTATGACCTATGGTATCGGAACACAGCAAACAGTTAATTATGATATTCAAGTACAAACAGCTGTTTTAGAAGATACTCCAGTTCATCATACTTATGAGACCTCAGCTCATGAGCTGGCCCAAGCTCGCTTGAATGGTGAAGGTATTTATGATGCCGCCGGCCGTCCGACAACACCGGATTACACACCGGAACAATTGGATAATGCCTTAAATCAAATTCGTTCCTTAGAGGGGACTCACCCTGAATTAACGGGAACGGGTGGAACCTCCAATGCCGATATTTTGATGTATAAATTAACCCAATTTAATAAATTGATTGCCGGCAATTCCGAATTAGATATCAATGGCACCCATATAGAAATTAATGACTCTTATGGTGTTCAATTAGATAATGGACAAATATATACACCGGCCAAATTACAAGCGGATTTACTGGCTGGTAATACACCTCCTATTTCAGCAGACCAAACAGCTGAAATGTTGGGTAAAGTAGAACTTTCCATTAGTTCTAAGGGACACTTTAACCAAGACATTGCCCATTTCCAAGAAAGTGGCAGATGGTCTTATAAACCTGGGATGGATGCCGGTTTTACTGTTGAACCTGTTGTCAAAGAAGGACCAACAGTTGATTTATCTCAAATCAGTATGCCGGAAATTGAGATTCCAGACCCCATAATTGATGTCAATGTTGAACCTCAACCAGTAGAGTTAGGAGAAATGAATATTCCTGATCTGAGTGAGGGTTTACAACCTGCAGAACACATTAATCTTTTTGGTGGAATTGGCCTTGATGGAGCAACAGAAGAAACACCTGTTGATGAAATTGGCCTTGATGGAGCAATAGAAGAAACACCTGTTGATAAAATAAACCAAGAAGAAATAAGACAAGACGAAGCCAAACCTTTCGTTCCGTTTACACCTTATGAAAAGAATGAAGATTCTGAGGAAAAACATACTCCTGAAACACCGGTAGCCACAATTATGACTCCTGAAACGCCAGAGGTAGGAACTCCGGCAGCCACAACTCCGACTCCTCAAACGCCAGAAGTGGGAACACCGGCAGACGCAACTCCGGCTCCTGAAACGCCAGAGGTGGGAACACCGGCGGGCATAACTCCGTCTCCTGAAATGCCAGAGGTGGGAACACCGGCAGCCACAACTTCGGCTCCAGAAACGCCAGAAGTAGGAACTCCGGCAGCCACAACTCCGGCTCCTCAAACGCCAGAGGTGGGAACTCCGACGGGCATAACGCCAACTCCTGAAATGCCAGAGGTGGGAAACACGCCTGAAACACCAATGGGAGTACATTTTAACTTTGGGGATGCGGTACAAACGCCGGCAATGGCTGACAGTGATTTCGTAATTCCTAATTCAACCGATAATGTATTCACATTTGATATGTCAAAACCGGAGAATAACGCTAAATATATGCGACCGGACAAAGAACCGGCACAACCGATAGAACCCTCTCAGGAACAATTGTTGGGTCAATACAATGATTTGCGTATAGAACTGGCAAAACTGGAACAACAATTGATTGCAATGGGCGTTGTTTTAACACCTGAAGCAGGACAGGCTCCTCAACCCAAAGAAGAGGGAAATACTCCTCCATTGCCGGAAAAAGGCGGAAAAGAAATCATCTTTACCGGTCCTCAATTGGAAGGGAAAGAAGCTGTTGCCATCGGTAATCAAGGGATTGCCGGATTAATTGTTGGTAGAAAAACTGTAACCTTTAAACGCAACGGTTCAACCAAAAAAGGGAAAGCCAATGGCGATACATTCTCTATAATTGATGAAAATGGGAACATTATCGGTCGGACACACAGTGGTAATGAAGTCCAAAAAGGGTATGACAAATACTACACACCAGAAACAGCAGCCAAAAATAAAGAAATGAGAAAATTCTTAAAAGAGGCCGAAGAAAAAGGTGATGTTGTTCAAATGGAAATCTTTGCCATTCAATTGGAAGGCAGAAAATGTTTAGCCTATATAGATGGTACCGGCCAACCAATCGGTCGTGAACAATCAAAAGGGGCATGGGAAAAAGCATTAGAAAATACAAAAAATATTTCAAATGACGATAAAACCATTGCAACACCAATTGAACAAACGACTGAAGAAGCTGTTGCAGTACCGCCTGTTGTACCACAAGTACAAGAAGAAACGGTTGCGACACCTATCGTTCCGCCAATGCAAGAAGAAACGGCCGAAGTACCGGCAGCTCCGGCATTAACAGAGGCCGAGCAAAAAGCGGTAGAGGCTATCGTCAATCCAGAGGCGACATCCAGTGGCGTTGAAGCCGAAATTCAAAAGGATATGTTAAAATCGGCCGGTATAGAAACCGCACCGAAAAAAAGTGTACGAGAAACTTTAATGGGTATTGCAAAGTTGAATTTGCTGAATAATGGTAAAGAGAAAGCATCGGCCAATACCGTCAAAAAAGAACCTCAAGATAAACAACCGTTTTTCAATGGGTTATTCAAGAAAAGAGGGCAAGGTAAATAAAATTCTTGCATGAGGGGATAGGCTTTGGTACAATGACCAAAGCCTATTTTTTTATGGAGACTGTTAGAATGAAAATCGTTTCGTGGAATGTTGCCTCAGTGCGTGCAAGGATGGAACCCCTTAGTCGTTTTTTATCCGAATATGCCCCCGACATCGTTTTATTACAGGAAATCAAAGCCACCGATGAAACCTTTCCGTTTTTTGATTTTCAACTTGCCGGATATACCAGTGTCATTTGCGGACAAAAATCGTATAACGGTGTAGCAATTTTATCTAAACTACCATTAAAAAACGTCAAAACCAACTTACCCGATTTAGATTTAAATCCGCCTCAAGCCCGTTTTATTGATGGATTTGAGTCATTTACTAATATTTTCACTTATTTTCA
>JAFXFY010000187.1 GCA_017513365.1 Alphaproteobacteria bacterium
CTGCCTTGTCGGACGGCACCCATCATACGCAATCGTTCTTCTTCATGTTGGTCAATCAGGAAATGAACCGCGGCTTCCGGCCAAATAACATGCGTGATTTTTTCGTTATTTTCTCGGGATAATCGCAATATTTTGGAATAATTGTTGTCGGCTTCTTCCGGATTCCATTTAAGCGATTGAGCAATATTAGGTTGCACTAACCGTAATTGAACCCCCCATACGTTATCGTTTGTCGCATCATATAATCGCCATTGGCCCAGTAAAGTCAAAACAATTAAAGCCATGCCCGAAATCAGTACGGGGCGCCATTTGGGTAAAAAAGCCCCACTGCCACAGATTAAAACGGTTATAAAGGACAGGCCATATATCCCAATGACACTGGTCGTTTGTAAGAGTGGCAATATGTCCCCCCAACAAGACCCGATAAGATTCCAAGGAAAACCCGTAAAAATCCAACTGCGAATCCATTCAAAAATCACAAACCAAGCGGCAAAAGCCAAAAATCTCCGCCAACCAATACTGTAAAAAGAGGCCAATAATGTGGGCAGAGCGTAAAAAATACCAAACAATAATCCCATTCCTAACCAACAAAATGGAATGGCCCACGCAACGGCTCCATTATCAATCATCAGCGCATTTGCTAACCACCCCATAGAAAAAACACCAAAGCCCATACCGAATGAGGCCCCATAGAGTGCCGATTTCCATGGACTTTTTTCATGATTTATGATGTATAGCAGTGTGGATAAACCAAGCCATAGAAACGGGATAATATAGTACGGTGCCATGGCAAATGCCGATAAAGCCCCCAGCCCCAATAAAAGTATGCATTTATGTTGATTTGTTTTGGTTGAAATCAATGTGATGTATTTTTTCATATTTTTTCCTTTTTGTGCTACCTTATCATAAATTATGGCTAAATTCAACCTTGCACACTCAAAAAAAATCGGTTATACTTTTCTTGTATTTTTAGGATAATAGGAGAATCCCTCATGAAAAAAATAATTTTTACTTTGTTGATGTGTACGGCGTTTGGAGCAAATGCCGAATATGTTATTAATCAAGGGGAACGTGTTCGTTTAGGGGTAGGTGGTTATGTACGTTCTTTTACCGGTCAAATGGAACATTTTCAGTATAATAATGTAATGAAGTCAGAAGGATACATTAAACCTTACTTTGACGTAAATGACGACATAACTTTAACGGGTAAAATCGCCGGTCGTTGGATTTTAAATGACAGATTTGCAGATCAAACAAAGTTTAAAATGTATGATGTGTACGGAACTATTAAGTCTAAGACATTCGGAACGCTTGATATTGGGGATGTTAGAAATGTGGCTTACTTGATGCACCAAGGTCCAATAGATGTCGGATTATTTGATATTGATGATTCGGATATTTCATATTTCTATGAACGGCCCAGCGGCTTTTTTGCGCCGACTCTCAGCTATTTATACACAGATGGTCGTGATTTAAAAGTAAACTATACAACACCCTCTTTCGGTGGTTTTAAATGGGGGATTTCGGCTGTTCAGTCAGATGACAATAAACCCGATAATTGTGCCGATGGCGGTATTAAAATGGATCACGGTAAAGGTGTCATTACGTCGGTACAATACACGCAAGATTTTGATTTGGTTAATGTAGGGGCATCGGCTGGTTTTGCCTATTATCATGATGACAGATATTTCTTTAAAACAAAAGAGCTTGACGGTAATCATAATGAATACAGCCTTGGATTACGATTAGAAAAAAATGATTTTTCTGTAGGGGCTTCTTACCGTCAAATGATGTTTGAAAAGAAATTGGGTATGGATGACACACATACGTGGGTGGTCGGTACGGCCTATGATGGTGAAAAATA
>JAFXFY010000188.1 GCA_017513365.1 Alphaproteobacteria bacterium
AATAAACGCCCAAGAAATTATGGAGGATTTATGGCTTACTTTACAGAAACAAGTAATTGTATTGAATTAAAACACCACTTAAGAACAGTTTGCGTTCTCAAAAAACCAACCGCAACAGAAATTGAACAAAAAACAGCTGCTGTTTTTACATGGTCTGATGAAACTGTTCCACTCAATAACCAATTCAAATTAGCCCAAAGAAAATTAACAATTACAACACCTGGCGATTTAGCCAAATTTGTTGTCAGTGCCTGCGTTCATGGTTTTTCATTTGAAAAATATTTATTTGGCCAAAAAGACGGGAAACAAATCTGGGCAAACGATTTGGAAGGGGCTTTTTGTGTACAAACATATAAAAATGGTATATTGCAAGAAGAATATAGTAAAATTGATGCCATATATACTCACAAAAAATTTGATGTAAATCGTGGGACCTATCGTGTTTTTGAAAAAGAAAAATTAGCTGATGGAACTGTTATGCGTAAAACATATTATACGTATAATGATTTGCAATCTCAAACAGTTTATACCATAAAAACACCTGCCGGTCGTTTGTTGGAAGAAGGAACTTTGGATGCCAACAATCAAAAACACGGCACAATTATGACATATGATAAAAACGGTCGGCGTAAAAACAGTTATTACGAAAATGGCGTCAAATTATCTTTCGGACAACGTTTATTTGGCTTTAAACGTAAAGTGTCCTCTCGTACTCCCTCTCAACACGTATCTCAAAATGAATTGACAAGGTAAGAGCAATGACAACATTAACAGCGACCTCTCATACAGATAAACGAAAACACGGCATAACCGTTGAAACAACGGAATATTTTGATGAAGCCAACGTTTTAGTCAAAAAACAATTAAATTTCTTTAATGCCGACAACTGCTTAACCTTAATGAGTACTGAAAATTTAATAGAAGGTACAATAACGGAATTAAAACCAAAACCGTCAACAATTCAATCATCAGATAATGGTATTTGTTTCATTAAAACAATTTATAATGCAAAATATTATATGTTATCTCAAGGAACGGCCGACAAAGACGGAGAATATCACGGGATGGTATCTGTTTTTAAACCCCACAAAACAAGACTTGAGGAATATCATCATGGTGCCAAAATAGCCGATCTGACTCATCCGGTTCGTGATAAAGTAGTCCGGTTAGGAATTTTATCTGTTTTAATTGGAACATGTGCCATTGCTTGCCAAAAATGTGAAGCAACAAAAAAACTCTATTCTGATTTTAATAAGGTACGCATGCACGAATAAAGGAAATATATTGTGAAACGATTATATTCAAATGGGGCTTTATCGTTTTATACACACTATCAAAATAAGGATATTTGTCTATATAAAATAGATATAAAAGAACCATTTGAATATGAAACGGACAAAATAGACGGCCATATCATTGATACCATTATTAAAAATGATAAAGATGAAACTGCATTATATTTTATTTCAAACGAAAATCATTTAATCGCCTTACAAACCGTTGTCGTTGGCAACCAAGAAGTAACCTATCCCGTTATTATTTTTGATGAACAAAAATATAAACCGGCCTATCAAGAAGATCATTTAATTTTCATAACAAGCAGTCATAATTTATTATCAGATTATCCACTGATTAAAGAATGTACAAATGAAATTGAATGGCAATTTTTAAATCGTTTAAACACATGTGAAATTTATCCAAATTCAGATTTTTCCAAAACTCAATATCACAACAGCCGATTATCGCTCATTGATGGACAGCCAAATTGTTTTCATTTTAATACCGATTTTGATGAAATTTATGCAAACTATCGTGAAGAAGACTATCGTGTATCCAGATGGGCATACAATATAGGCAAAAAAACGAATATCTAATAACTCAATGTGATGATACAGGCGAAAGCTTTATTTACTATACAAATCCTATAGAACGTTTTAAATATAATTTAATGAGACCCAAAACTTTAGCAATTTTAGGGGCTTTAGCTCTCGTGGCAACAGGGGCCATCAAATGTTCATCTCACAATGATGAAAAAGAAATACCACACTCAAAGCCTGAGTTAATACAATCCGCCGAAACACCCACAATCAACCAATCCTCATCCAAAACACGATAAAAGAACGGGAGGTCAATACCTCCCCTGTTTTATACTAAATAAATTCTTTTTATACACTTTGTTCACGTGTTTTCATAAATTCCAAATCGGGATAATCTTCACCGGCTTTATTTAAATGCCAAGCGTTACGAGCCAAGAACACGGCCTCACCATCATGGTCGGTTGCCGTGCAAGACATATTCATATCCATAAACTTTTTAACCTTAGCCGTATCGCCTTTAACCCAACGAGCCGTGTAGTAAATGGTCGG
>JAFXFY010000189.1 GCA_017513365.1 Alphaproteobacteria bacterium
GCATCACGATATGGCCAATGCCAACCGCGTTTATCACAAAAACGCATTGTCCAATAACCGATAATGGCAAGCATGGCCCCCGTCCATACACCGACCACACAATCATCAACGCCTAACTTTCTGGCAATGGATAAACTGGCCCCAATTGCCACCGTACACACCACACAAGCCGGATTGGCAAACACTTTCAATGGCAACAACCCCATTAACATACTCAAAATTATCTTTTTCATCATACTCTCCATACACAATAATGATAATCAGCATATTGAATATATATCAAAAATGCAATACATTTTTTATGTTTTTAAGGTGTTTTTTATAATTTATTGAAATCTTATATTTTAATAAAAAACATATTGCCTTTCATTTTAAAGTTTGCTAGTGTCATTTTATGATAAAGAAAGTTCCTTTAAGAGTTGATTTTGCGGGCGGATGGCTGGATGTACCGGCTTATGCTCGTGCTGGTGGTTTTATTGTCAATTGCGCGATTAAACCTTTTGTTTCGTTAAAAAATTGGCCTTATCACATTGGAGGTGGTTTAGGGGGTAGTGCTGCATGGAGTATTTTAACCCACAAAGACCCCTATCGTTTTGATGCCATGAATGGGTGTGGGTGGCAAGATCCTGCCATTATCTTAGAAACCGGTTTATGTGTATGGCGCTCAGGTAAAACCCCCTTTTTGTATCATAAAAATACAGGTCATATGTTAAGAGGAAAAATGGCCCTGTATAACACTCAAATTCCCCATGACAATAAAAAATTGGCACACAAAGAACGTAATTATAATAAAATTTACGAAGCATCATGCATTGCCGCCCAAGCTGTTGAAAATAAAGATTACTCCGAATTGGCTCGGGCTGTCAGTTTAACATACACCATCCAACTGGATGAAGGTATGTCAAAATTGCCACCTGTGAATGGTGCAATCGCCTATAAATACTGTGGTGGTGGCCATGGTGGATATGCTTTATACTTATTCCGTAGCCAAATAGAACGCGACTTTGTCATCAAAGGTAACCCTCGTTTTCACGCCATAGAACCGTATTGCAAACGGAAATAATTGGCTAAAACATCAAAAACGTGGTATAATATAAATAGATACTTTTTTATAGGAGAGCACCATGTTAAAAGAAACATTACAAAAAGTCGCAAATGCTTCCGACACTCCCATAATGCAAGATAAAGAAACACAATTGCAACATTGGACCAATTTTGTTGTAAATGAGGTTATGCCCAAAGTAGCTCCGTATAGCTATGTAGACAAATCCTTATATTCTTATGAAACAGACAGCGGCACACAACATGGTAATTTTAGTGATTCTAAGTTAGCCGAAACAGAACAGCTAGCCTTACTTGGAGCGGATTATGCCCTATCTCAAGGATTAAATCCCCAATCTGTTATCTTTGGGTGTATTATAAAAGATTTTACAGAAAAATACCGTCCCCAAAACAAATCTATTAACAATAAACGAATCCCCAGAACACAAGAAGAGTTTATACAAGACAGCAAAAAGTTTTTAGAACAAAATCAACTTAACTTAACCGATAAAGATAAAGAACAAATTATTAACGCCGTCTTTTTCCCCGAAAAATCAGAAAATTCGGATATAATAGCTTGCATCAATAAAGCATTTCAGACTAGAGCCTCATGGAAAAATGAAAACACACCAGAAAAAGAAATATATCTAAAACAACAACTAAATCGATTAAATAAAACCGATATGCCTTCTTATATCCAACAACATATGGCACAAGGCTATACCTATGAAAACTCACCAATAGTAGGCACAAAAGAAGAACC
>JAFXFY010000190.1 GCA_017513365.1 Alphaproteobacteria bacterium
AGCCAGTAGTGAGGGGGCTTTGATTCGGGTGCAAATGCCGTCAGAGGTCTTGGGAAATGCCGTTCGTTATTTAACGCATCCGGAGGAAATGGAGCCTGTGATGAAACGAGCTCAGGCCTTTGCTACATCACAAATGGCGGTGTTGGATCGTGTTTATGCTTTGTTGCATGAAAGGGTGGATTTGTAATGAAAACACCGGCTTTTTGGGATAAAAAAACATCTGTTTTATCAAAGGTTTTAATGCCGTTCGGGGCAATTTATGCATGGACGGTTGCGAGACGGTTTAAACGGACAAAACCTTATCAAGCCCCTGTACCGGTTATTTGTGTTGGCAATATTTCTGTGGGTGGAACTGGTAAAACACCGGTGTGTTTAGCTTTAATGAAGATTTTAAAAGAACAGGGGTTTTTCTTTTTGAATCATGGATATAAATCAAAAATTAAAAATGTTTTGGTTGATACAAATACGCATACGCCGTTTGATGTGGGGGATGAGGCGATGCTGTTGGCCTCAGTTGCCCCGACGGTTGTGGATAATCACCGAGCACGTGGGGCTCAATTGGCGGTTAAGTGTGGGGCTAAAGGGATTATTATGGATGATGGATTTCAAAATCCCAGTTTGATTAAAACATTGTCTTTTGTCGTTGTAGATGGTCGCAAAGGATTTGGCAACGAATGTGTTTTACCGGCGGGTCCTTTGCGAGAACCGGCTCCCAAGGGATTAAAACGAGCTGATGGCATTATTATTGTTGGCGAGGATACATGGGGTGTACGTTTTTATTTACAACGCCACAAAATTGATTTGCCGATTTTAACCGGACGTTTTGTGCCGGATACAAGGATGTTAAATGATTTGCAAGGGCAAAAGGTATTTGCTTTTGCTGGTCTTGGTAATCCGAATAAATTTTTTGATACGTTAAGTGAGGCCGGTGTTGAAATCGTCGGCACTCAAGTTTTTCCGGACCATTATTTTTATACACGGTTTGATATTGAAGAAATGAAGCAAAAAGCCGGTCTCATCCCATTGATTACCACAACAAAAGATGCTGTAAAATTAACTGGTGAGTTGGCAAATAACATACTTGTGTTGTCCGGAGACTTTATATTTGATGACTTAAATGAGGTTCATACGGTATTAAAAGAGGTGTTAAAATGAAAAAAAGAGATGCGCTGCATCGTTTTTTGATTGATCCGATTGTTGGGGTGTTTGTTGGAATTTTTTGGATATTTTTTAAAATATTGCCATTAAAATGGGCTACAAAAACTGCTGGTTTTTTAGGGGGTGTTATCGCTCCTTGGATGAAACGGCGAAATAAAATAGCTTATCGTAATTTAAGTATTGCTTTTCCAAATAAAACAGATGCCGAAAAAAAAGAAATTATCAAAAAAATGTGGATTCATTTTGCAAAATTTTTTGCCGAAATGCCCCATACAAAAGAATGGATTAGCGATGCAGATGTGGAAGGTAAAGAATACTTAAAATCTTTACGAGATGATGATGTCGGCGGTTTTGTGTGTTCGGCTCATTTCGGTAATTGGGAGTTTGCATCAACTTATGTGGCCCAACATTATTTTCAATTACATCCGGTTTACCGGCCGGCCAATAATCCATGGCTTGAAAAGTTAATGTTTAAAAAACGAGCCGGTGTTCATATTCCCAAGGGTAGCGGAGGTGCTAGAATTATGTTGGATTTGCTGAAAAATGGGGAACATATTGCCATTTTATGCGACCAAAGATTGCGTGAAGGCATTGCAGTTCCGTTTTTTGGGAAAATGGCTATGACACCGTCGGCGATGGTGTCTATCGCCATAAAAATGCGACTACCGATTGTGATGGGCTGTGCCAGACGATTGCCGGATGGACGATTTAAAATGACGGTTGAGGCTTTACCGATGTCTCAGTCGGACAATATGGAGTTGGCTGTTTATGAAACGGTGGCCAATATGAATAAAGTGTTAGAACGTTGGATAACCGAAACACCTGAACAATGGATGTGGATACATCGGCGTTTTGATAAAAGCGAATATAAGGATTTATAATGAAATTTAATGCCAGACCGTTAAAATCAAAACTTAAAAAAGTAAAGGGCCGACGTGCCTCCTCCGTGCGGTGGTTGCAACGCCAAATTAATGACCCGTATGTATCGGAAGCTCAGCGTTTGGGGTATCGTGGACGGGCGGCTTTTAAAATTATGCAATTAGATGACCAATTCCATTTTTTTAAAGCGGGAAAAAGAGTCGTTGATTTAGGATGTGCCCCAGGCGGGTGGAGTCAGGTCGCCGTCCAGCGTGTTAAATCCACACCCGAAAATCCATTGGTGGTTGGTATGGATTTGTTGCCGGCCGATCCGATTGCGGGGGCAAATTTAGTCCAAATGGATTTTACATCGGATGAAGCGCCGGCTAAATTAGAAGAATTATTGGGCGGACACCGGGCCGATATTGTGATGAGTGATATGGCAGCCAATACAACGGGTGTGCATAGCCTTGACCACTTACGTATTATGGGATTATTAGAAATGGCGTATGATTTTGCCATTAAGGTATTGAACCCCGGCGGTGTATTTATTGCCAAAATTTTCCAAGGCGGAACCGAAAATGAATTTTTAGCCGAAATGAAACGAGATTTTGCTGTTGTTAAACATGCCAAACCCGATGCCAGTCGGAAAGATTCTTCCGAAGTTTATGTGGTGGCAACCGGCTTTAAAGGGGGCAAATAATGCAAGATTTTGAGGCACTAAAAAATGCATGGCGTGATAAACACGCTTTGGAAATTATGATTACGGATCATATTGATGAGTTAAAGGTCAAGGACACCTATATGAAAATGCATGATATTCCGAAATCGGATAATGAATACCGTCAGGCTTTTGAAAAAGAATGTATTGATTTGTATTTATTGTTAGCCGTTAAATTTGCCTCAGAAGTAGGGCAGGAAAAAGTTAACGCCCGGATTCAAAATATATTGGAAAAAATTCGCCATGCAACTACAGCAGATTAAAATTGCCGCCCGTGAAGTTTTGGAGCAAATTTTAAACACTACGCAACCGGCCAGTGAAGTGGTTAATGCCTATACCAGAGCACGTCGGTATATCGGATCAAAGGATAGGCGAGCTTTGACGGATATGGTGTGGGGTGTTTTGCGGGCGTATCGGCGCTTAGTCTATGATTTGCCGAATGGGACACTTGATGATAAAATTGAGGCTGTTTTAACGGGTAAATACACATCCGATTATAGACCGGCTGGGGCGAGTGATGCCATTTGTTTTGAGGTGCCTGAGTGGATGATAAATCACGTGGAAAATCCCGCTCAGGAATTGCCGGCACTGTTGCAAACACCAGATACGATTTTGCGCGTCAATGGGAATAGAGAAAAAATCGCAAAACTGCTTTTGAATGAAGGAATTGAAACAGAACCCACAAAAATGTCGCCTTATGGATTGGTGTTAAAAAAACGGATCAATTTAAATGCGTGTCAGGCCTACAAAAACGGTTTAGTAGAGGTGCAAGATGAGGGCTCTCAACTGGTGGCATTGGAAACAGGGATAAAAGCGGGAGATACGGTATTAGATTATTGTGCTGGTGCCGGTGGTAAATCACTGATTTTTGCCCAGATGATGAATGGGCAAGGAAAAATTGTGGCGCATGATGTATCGGTACGGTCTTTAAACGAGCTTGAAAAACGAGCTAAACGAGCGAGTGTTAAAATCATTCGCACGCAAACATCCATTGCCACAACGGATTATCCCGATGGATTTGACCATGTGGTGGTGGATGCCCCTTGTTCAGGAACGGGAACGTGGCGCAGATGTCCGGATGCCAGATTGAAATTGACCGAAATGCAGGTACAAGATATTTGCCGAAAACAAGCCGATATTTTGGATACGGCTTACAGGTTTGTCCGTGTGGGTGGGTACTTAAGTTATATGACTTGTTCGGTACTGAAACTAGAAAATCGAGGGCAAGTAGATGCCTTTTTGTCCCGCCACAATGATTTTGAATTTGTGCGAGAAAAACAATGCTCGCCCTTTAGAACCGGCACAGATGGATTATATGTTGCTGTGTTAAAACGCAAATAATGAAAAAATAGCACGTTATTTAAAAAAGTGCTTGATTTTTGGAAAAAAGTAGTGTATATAAAGGATATATTCTCGTAGCTTTCCTAAGAGGGTGGGGTTAAAAACTCCGCTCTTTTTTAATAAAGCATCGGGGCTTGTTGATAAATAATGGGTTGAATTTTAAGGAAAAACCAATGGAAATAGAGCAAAAAATTGAACAAGAAATTACACCGTCTTTAACGGATATGGGATATGAAATTGTCCGTGTCAGTTTGCAAGGCGGCGACATTAAAACCATTCAGGTGATGGCCGAACGCATTGATCGCAAGGAAATGACCTTAAATGATTGTACACAAATTTCTCGGACGGTATCGGCTTTGATGGATGTAATGGATCCGTTTTCCGGTCGTTGGACGTTGGAAGTTTCATCACCTGGAATTGACCGCCCGTTATTAAAGCCTGCCGATTATGAACGCTTTATGGGTAAAGAAGCTAAAATTGAAACGCATGCTGATTTAAATGGCAGAAAACGTTTTAAAGGACGCTTGTTAAAGCTGAATGATTCTAAAACAGGTGTTGTTTTGTATGTGGATGGTGTTGAAACAGAATTGATGTTTGATAACATTCATAAAGCAAAACTCATCTTGACAGACGATATTTTAAATAAACAACCGAAAAAACACTAAAGAAAGGAAATAAAATGCAAGTTGCTACACTCCCAAGACCTGAACTCGTGCAAATGGCCGAAATGTTGGCTAGAGATAAAGGGATTGAAAAATCTGCCGTTTTAGAGGCTATGGAACAAGGTATTTCTAAGGCCGGTCGTTCTAAATACGGTCCGGAATATGATATTCGTACCAAAATTGATCCGAAAACGGGTGCTATTACCATGGCTCGTTATATTACGGTTGTGGAAGAAGTAGAAGATGAATTTACGCAAATCACTTTGGCTGATGCTCAAAAACGTGATAAAAATTTGGGCTTGGGTGATGTGATTGTGGATATGTTGCCGCCGATGGATTTCGGTCGTATTGCCGCCGGTACAGCCAAACAAGTGATTACACAAAAAGTACGTGAAGCCGAACGGTTGCAACAATATAATGATATGAAAGATAAAAAAGGCGAAATCATCAACGGTACCATTAAACGTGTTGAAGGCGGTAATTTGATTGTTGAACTCGCCGGCCGTGTTGAAGCTTTACTGCGTCGTGATGAATTAATCCCGCGGGAAACATACCGTGTGGGTGATCGTATCCGTGCATTGATTTTGGATGTGCGTAGTGAAATCAATGGGCCTCAAGTATTCTTGTCTCGTTCTCATCCACAATTTATGTCCAAATTGTTTGTAGACGAAGTGCCTGAAATCTATGATGGCTTGATTGAAATTAAGGCTGTTGCTCGTGACCCCGGTTCTCGTGCTAAAATTGCCGTTTGGAGTAAAGACAATACGGTTGATGCGCGTGGGGCTTGTATCGGACTTCGTGGTATCCGTGTTCAAGCAATTGTTTCCGAATTACAAGGTGAAAAAGTGGATGTGGTTAACTGGTCTTCCGATCCGGCTACATTTATCGTGAATGCCTTGGCTCCGAATGAAGTATTGAAAATCGTTATTGATGAAGAAGCCGGTAATGTAGAAGTTGTTTTAAGCGAAGAACAATTATCACTCGCTATCGGTCGTCGTGGTCAAAACATTAAGTTGGTTTCTCAACTCACCGGCTGGCACATTGATATGATGAACGAAGCCCAAGAATCTGAACACCGTATCCAAGAAACAAAAGACCGTGTAGAATTATTCATGCGTGCTTTGGATGTGGATGATATGATGGCTCACATCTTAATCCAAGAAGGATTTGCTAAGGTGGAAGACATTGCTTATATCGCTTTGGATGAACTCATCGGTATTGAAGGGTTTGATGAAGAACTGGCTACAGAATTGCAAAACCGTGCCAAAGCTTACTTAGTGGCCGAAGCCGAAACAATCAACCAAAAATTATCTGAATTGAACTTGGCTGATGATTTGAAAGCCGTTGAAGGTTTAACAGATGCCATGTTGGTAAAATTGGGCGAAAATGGTGTTAAAACATTGGATGATTTGGCTGATTTAGCCGGCGATGAATTGGTTGAAATCGTGGGTAAAGATATGAGCGAAGATGATGCCAACGCCATTATCATGAAAGCAAGGGAACATTGGTTTGAAGAAAGCAAGGCACAATAAACAAAAAACACATACGCCCGACGGGTTTAAAGTGTGTTTCGTTACAAAAGAATCATATCCGCGTGAGGAAATGATACGTTTTGCGTATGCGCCGAATCATGATGTGATTTTTGATGAAACGGGCAAACTGCCCGGTCGGGGTATGTGGGTGCATCCGGCCAGAGAAACCGTGCAGTATGCCGTTACAAAACGGGTGTTTTCAAAGTCATTTCATACGCCTGTTAAAACGCCGGCCGATTTGATGGATCAAGTTGAGGCAGGTTTGCGACGCCGGACTTTATCCTTGTTGGGATTGGCCAGAAAGGGCGGTGCGGTTGTCTTTGGATTTGAAGCTGTTAAAAAAGCAGTGATGGATGGCAGTGCCGTTTTTGCTTTTGAAGCCCTTGATGCGTCGGAAAGAGAACAAGATAAGCTGTATCACTATGTTCCGGATTTGCCGGTTTGTTCGCATTTTACCCGTGAAGAATTGGGACGTATGATGGGACAAATGGCTGTTGTGCATATTGGAATTTTAAATCAAAAAGCGGCCGAACCGTTAATTGCGACCGCCAAAAAATTAAACTTGTTTATGCAAGGAAAAGAGAAAGGATAAACAATGACAGAAGAAAAGAAACCATTGACTTTATCGGGAAAAACATTAACGCCAAAGAAAACATTATCTTTGGGGGGCGTGCGTTCTTCTACCGGTTCGGGCAAAACCGTTCAAGTTGAAGTGCGTAAAAAGCGTGTGATTACGGCGGAACCAACTCCGGCTGTATTAACGCAAGATGCCAGTCAAAAATTAAAGTTGGTACAAGAAGCTCAACGAGTTGCTGAGCACGCCAGAAAATTAGAAGAAGAACGTTTGGCAAAAGAAGCCCAAGAGCGTGCAGAACGCGAGAGAGAAGAGGCTGAAGAAGCCGCTCGTTTGGCAAAAGAAGCCGAAAAAGCCAAAAAAGCTGAGCAAGTCGCTGTTCAAGAGCAACCGGCCCCGAAAACAAATGATAATCCGAAAAAAGACAGCGGTAAAAAATCCTTTGATGACGAAGGGTTTAGTCGTCGTAAAGAAGTTCGGGAAGAAGAACGGACCAGCAAAAAAGGATATAATGATCGTCGCAATTCTGGAAAAATTAATGTTAATGCCTATACAGGTGGGGAAGATGATGATGATTTAGAAGGTGGTAATCGTCCGCATCGTCGTTCATTAGCCTCTATTAAACGGGCGAGAGAAAAAGAAAGATTAAAACACTTAGAATCTTTAAAAACGGCCGAAAAAGTAACCCGTGAAGTTGTTATTCCGGAAACAATTACGGTACAAGAACTGGCTAACCGTATGTCCGAAAAGGGCGCTACTGTTGTAAAAACACTCATGAAAATGGGGATGATGGTAACGATTACTCAAACCATTGATGCCGATACGGCTCAATTGGTGGCTGAAGAATTAGGACACACAGTTAAACGGGTGGCCGAATCTGATGTGGAAGATTTCCTCAAAACCGGTGAAGATAATCCACAAAATATGAAACCGCGTTCTCCAGTGGTAACCGTTATGGGACACGTTGACCATGGTAAAACCTCCTTGTTGGATGCGTTGCGTTCAACATCTGTGGCCTCTGGTGAATCCGGCGGTATTACACAACATATCGGTGCTTACCAAGTATCTGTTGCCGGCGGGCAAAAGGTAACCTTTATTGATACACCGGGGCATGAAGCCTTTACCGCTATGCGTGCACGTGGGGCAAAGGTAACTGACTTGGTGGTTTTGGTTGTGGCGGCAAACGATTCTGTTATGCCTCAAACCATTGAAGCTATTCACCATGCTCAAGCGGCTAATGTACCAATCGTTGTGGCCATTAACAAAATTGACGTGCCTGGGGCTAATCCGCAAAAGGTTCGTACGGACTTGTTGCAACACGGTGTTGTGGTTGAGGCTATGGGCGGTGAAGTCATGGATGTGGAAGTATCCGCCAAACAAAAAATTAATTTGGATAAGTTGATTGAAACCATCTTACTGCAAGCCGAAATTTTGGAACTGAAAGCCGATCCGGACAGAACAGCCGAAGGTGTCGTGGTTGAAGCCCGCATGGATAAAGGTCGTGGTTCTGTTGCAACTGTTTTAGTGCAAAAAGGAACGTTAGATGTTGGTGATATCTTTGTATGCGGTAATGAATGGGGACGCGTCCGTTCTTTGTTTAATGATCGTGGACAACGAGTACAATCTGCCACACCGGCTCAACCGGTTGAAGTGATTGGGTTGCAAGGA
>JAFXFY010000191.1 GCA_017513365.1 Alphaproteobacteria bacterium
CTCCGATTAAAGAGGAGTTTCGTGCACATTTTTATTCAGGAAACGGGCGATAGGAGAACGGTTTTATCGCCCGTATATTTTATTCTACATCCGCATCAGATGGTCCCGTCATCAGCGATTGAGAAATTTCTTTACCATCAGCACGAATGACTTTTTCAAGTTCTTCCGCTTTGGCCGGATTTGCCTTTAACCAAGCTTTGGCATTTTCACGTCCTTGTCCAATGCGTTCGCCTTTGTATGAGAACCAAGCGCCAGCCTTTTCAACCACACCGGCTTTCACACCCAAATCAAGCAATTCGCCCATTTTGGAAATGCCCTCGCCATAGATGATATCAAAATCAACCGTTTTAAATGGTGGTGATACCTTATTTTTAACCACTTTTACACGGGTTTGACTGCCGACCACATCTTCACGGTCTTTCACGGCACCGATACGGCGAATATCTAAACGCACAGAGGCATAGAACTTCAACGCATTACCGCCGGTTGTTGTTTCCGGATTGCCGAACATAACACCGATTTTCATACGGATTTGGTTAATGAAGATAACCAACGTATTTGCTTTGGCAACCGAAGCGGTCAATTTACGCAAAGCCTGCGACATTAATCTGGCTTGCAACCCCATGTGAGAATCGCCCATTTCGCCTTCAATTTCGGCTTTCGGTACTAAGGCAGCCACCGAATCCACAACCAATACATCAATTGTGCCGGAACGGACCAATGTATCGGCAATTTCCAAGGCTTGTTCCCCTGTATCGGGTTGAGACACCAACAAATTATCAATATTCACACCTAATTTAGCGGCATAAGATGGATCCATGGCGTGTTCGGCATCAATATAAGCACACGTTCCACCCTTCTTTTGAGATTCAGCAACCACATGCAACGCCAAAGTTGTTTTTCCGGAACTTTCAGGACCATATACTTCAACGATACGCCCCTTTGGTAATCCACCAATACCCAGCGCCAAATCCAACCCCAAAGATCCGGTTGAAATAGCCGGAATTTCCACAGCGTTATTGGTTTGCCCTAAACGCATGATAGACCCCTTACCAAATGCCCGTTCAATTTGAGCCAAAGCGGCCTCTAATGCTTTATCTTTTTCCATTGTTTACTCCTTTTGTTCTTGTTTTGTTCTTTTAGTATACGCCCCTTTTTTTTAAAGTGCAACACTTTTTTTATCTTTTTTATACTTCCTTATTTTTACTTGATTTTTTAGCAAAAATATGATAAAATATTTTCAATTTTTATCAGGAGAATTACTCATGACCTTTGAATTTGATTCATTTGCTTTATCCATCTTAAATGAGGTTTTATCACATCCAAGCAGTTTTTCGGCCGAGGAAAATTTAGTACGTACAGAAGAATTATTGTTGAATAAAGCCCCACGCCAAATGCCATCAAAAGTCGGCGCTTTTGAAGAATCTATTTTAGTCGGTATGTGTTTGGCTTCCGGATGGTTAACCGACAATGCTGATTTAATTAGAACGGATGAATTTGAAGCCAAAGAACAATTATATCTACTTCACAAAGCCACCGACCATATTTACGACAGTATGAAACGTATTACA
>JAFXFY010000192.1 GCA_017513365.1 Alphaproteobacteria bacterium
TACTGCTTTATTGGTAACCCGTATGCTGATGACAATCTGGATTGCGGTTAAAAAGCCAAAAACAATTAATTTATAAAGGATACGACAAATGAAAAAATTATTTAGAAAACGTAATTTTAATATTAATTTTTTGGGAATGCGTAAAATCGGTTATTCTATCGCATTTATGTTATTGGTTCTATCCGTATGGGGATTATTCAGCAAAGGGTTAAATTACGGCGTTGACTTTGAAGGGGGTGTTTTGGTAGAAGTATCTGCCGAACAAGCCATTGATATGGATAAAATGCGCTCCGATTTATCTTTTTTAAAGGAATTATCCATTCAATCCATTGGTATGGGTGATGAAATTAAATCCGTATTAATTCAAACGCAAGCCGAAGATGCGGGTTTAACCGGTCCTCAATTGGTTGAAAAAATCAAATCTGTATTGGGTGCTGGTTATACATATGACCGGGTGGAAACAATCGGGCCCAGAATCGGTCAAGAATTAAAGGAAAAAAGCTTACTCGCCTCTGTATTAGCATTATTGGCTATTTCCATTTACATTTGGCTGAGATTTGAATGGCCGTTTGCCATTGGATGTATGGCCTCATTGGCCTATAACTTAATTGTGGTTGTCGGAACCTTTGCCGTATTCGGTTGGGAATTTGATATGATTGTGGTTGCCGGTTTGTTATCTCTGGCCGGTTATGCCTGTAATGACACTATCGTTACCTATGACCGCGTTCGTGAAAACTTACAAAAATTCCGTAAAATGGACAAAGATGACTTACTCAACAAAAGTATCAATGAAACATTATCTCGTACTATTTTAACGGGGGTAACCACGTTATTCGTCTTGTTGGTATTGTTGTTCATCGGTGGACAAACCTTACAAGGGTTCTCCATTTCAATGGCTTTAGGTTTAGTGGTTGGGACATATGCCTCAATCTTCTTGGCCGTTCCAATGCTCAGATACTTTGACATTGCACAAGTGGCTAACAAAGGTGAAACAGGCCCCTATGCCAATGCCGAAAAATAAAATCGGATAAAGATATGAAAAACCGCCCCAATCGGAGCGGTTTTTTATTTAATTGATATAACCTATCATTAATGCACATGGCCACGCGGACACTTATTAGGCATATAACGTACACCTGGCACATGACCACAACTAGAACCACTAAAATAGCCACCGCGATAATGACCTCTATGATAACTACCATGGCGATGGTTATTAATCGCACCACCAACAATATCTACTCCTTGTAAAACCTGCCCTGCAGAAATACCAGAACTTTGCGTACGTTCCCAATAACCGGTAGCATTAGAGTAAGTTGTCGTTGTACAAGAAGACATAGACATAGCAGCACCCGCTAAAATAGCTAACTTACCAACCGTACCTTTAAAAAAATCATTCATCCATGAACCTTTATTTTCGTTTGACATAGTAAACTCCTTTCTGTTTATCTGTACTTTCAGTATAACATACTTTTAATCATTTGTCAATTAATTTAAAATAACCATTTGTTTTTAATAAATTTTATCTACAATGATGATGGTGACGGTGATGGCAATGAGAAGGATAATAAAAATGACAATTTCCACCTCTATAAGAGTACATATAAACACCTCCACACCCATTAACGGCATTGTACGGTACACCACTGTTAGAGTAATTCATATTTGCTTCAATTACCCCCGGAGAGGGAACAATCATCGGACCA
>JAFXFY010000193.1 GCA_017513365.1 Alphaproteobacteria bacterium
CCCGTGTCCGGGGTCTAACACAACGATTTTTTTTGCTTTTTTCTTAAGATTCACAACCGGTTGAGGCATGCTTTTTTGTGATGTTTTTACAGAAGAAACCAAAGGAGTGCCTTTAGAGACAACAGCCGGTTTTTTAATCGGAACGCTAGCAATTGTTTTTTTTGTGGCGGGTGTCGTTTCCTTTTTTGTGAGGGTATCTGAGGAGGCGTTCGTTTCTTTCGCTCCATTCTTTTTGATATCCATCACGAAACGCCAACCGGTTTTTCCGCTGGGTTTTAAATTAAAATGATTTTCGGATACGGTTTTATCCGGAATTTCCACGACTAAGCGAGCGGTTTGTTTATCCGGAACGCCACGTCTTAAGGATTTAATAAAGTCCACAGCCGGTACTTTTGAGGGGGCGGATTTTGAAAAATAGGCATTTTTAAAGTCAACCACAATTCGGTCCGGATTGGTCAAGGTGAAAATTTTTGTGTTTGGTTTTTCATCTGTTTCAACAACTAATCTGACCACATTTGGTTGATATTTGGCTAAGCGAATGTTTTTGATTTGAGCGGCAAATACAGGTGTTGTCCATAAAAAACAACATAAAATTAACCATACAAAAGCACATGTTTTTTTCATCAGATAAAAAATTCCGCCCTTATTGAATAAAAAACTTGTCTTTTTATTCATATACCGATATAATAAAAAATGCAATAAAAAAGTCGTGCACCGGATTTTTCCGATTTATGCCCGTTTTATTGTCCCAAAAATTTTTTACAATCCGTAGAAGGAATACCATGAGAAAAGAAATGATATTGTTGTTTGGTTTGCCTCAGGTTGCTTTAGTGCCTGCCGGATTGTTTCGTGTAATGTTTTGGCAATCTGTAAGAGATTGCGCAACCTATGTATTGGAGAAATTATGTCAAAGAAAATGCTTATTGATGCGACGCATCCGGAACAAACGCGCGTCGTGGTGTTGGATAATGGGAGAGTGGAAGAGTTAGATGTAGATACCTCAACCAAAAAACAACTTAAAGGAAATATTTATTTAGCAAAAATTGTACGGGTAGAACCGTCTTTACAAGCTGCTTTTGTTGATTACGGTGGAAATAAACACGGCTTTTTGGCGTTTAGCGAAATTCATCCGGATTATTATCAAATTCCGACAGCTGATAGAGAAGCGTTAAAAGAACAAATGATGGAGCGCCTTGAAGAAGAACATCATGATGATATTGCTGTGGATGAACAAAACGACGAAACAAAAGATGTAGAAATCGTCAGTGAAACAGATGCAGATGAAACCCGTGTTATCAGACCGTCTTTCTTTAAGAAATACAAAATCCAAGAGGTTATTCGCCAAGGTCAAGTGATGTTGGTGCAAGTGATTAAAGAAGAACGTGGTAATAAAGGGGCTGCTTTAACAACTTATTTATCTTTGGCCGGACGGTTTAGTGTGTTGATGCCAAACAATGGTAAAGGTGGCGGTGTTTCCCGTAAAATCACAAATGCCAAAGAACGCAAATCTTTGCGCACCATTGTGGATAAATTGCCAATTCCAGAGGGAATGAGTGTGATTATTCGCACGGCTGGAGCCGGTAAAACCAAAACGGAAATCAAACGAGATTTTGATTATTTGATTAAAACATGGATGAAAATCCGTGAGGAAACTTTGGTGTCTTTAGCGCCAAAATTAATTCATCAAGAAGGCGATATTATTAAACGATCCTTGCGTGATGTATTTACAGCCGATATTGAAGAAATTTGGATTGAAGGCAATAAGGTATTTAAATCCACAAAAGAATTTATGAAAACCTTAATGCCGGGACAAGCCAAAAAAATCAAACAATATAAAGGGACGGAGTCTTTATTCCAAGCGCATCAGGTGGAAAGCCAATTAGAATCCGTTCACAGCAATATCGTTCAATTGAAATCCGGTGGGTATTTGGTTATTGATCAAACAGAGGCTTTGGTGGCTGTTGATGTGAACTCAGGGCGTTCCACAAAGGAAAGAGATATTGAAGAAACGGCTCTCAGAACTAATTTGGAAACATGTGATGAGTTGGCTCGTCAATTGAAATTACGTGATTTGGCCGGTTTAATCGTCATTGACTTTATTGATATGGATGAACCCAAAAACAACGCCGCCGTTGAACGTCGTTTAAAAGAAGCGCTCAAAAAAGACAGAGCCCGTATCCAAGTTGGTAAAATTTCCGGCTTCGGATTAATGGAAATGTCTCGTCAACGTCTTCATTCCAGCTTTTTGGAAAGCTCCTATAAGGTTTGTCCACATTGTGGAGGTAAAGGTGTTATTCGCTTAGTGGAATCTTGTGCTACTCGGACAATGTCTTTATTGGAAGAAGCGGCCGTTCGCTTTGCCGGTCAATCTATTGTGATGACGGTTTTACCAGAGGTGGCCGAATATGTTTTGAACAATAAAAGATCCAATTTAATGGCTTTGGAACAAAAATATGATGTTCAAATTCAAATTCACGCCGATGCGTCATTGGATAAAAATTCCGATTATCGTTTAGAGAGAATTCGTACGAATGGTGATAAAGTCAGCATTCAATTGCAACAACCGCAACCGCAACGTCAAGATCGGTGGGAGAAAAAACAAAAAGACTCTAAAAAAGAGGAAAAAACGACAGTAGCTCCTGCAGTTGAAGAGGGGGTCGTTGAAGAAACGCCGATTGAAAATGTTGAAGGTGGAGAAAAAATCAGTGCTAAAACCGCCAGAAATCGCCGTCGTC
>JAFXFY010000194.1 GCA_017513365.1 Alphaproteobacteria bacterium
ATTAACCAATCTCTCAACTGCAGGACGAGGTAAAGGTTGCGGAGCCAGTTCGTGCAATCCCTCCAAAACTTCTTTAACACCAAAATTATTGATTGCCGAACCGAAAAATACCGGAGTTAGCGCTCCGTCTAAATAAGCCTGTTTATCAAATTCGGGACAAAGAGCCCGTGCCATTTCCACATTTTCACGCAAAGAGGCCACTAAATCGGCCGGAATAACCTCATCAAGACGCGTGTCATCAATACCGTTAATTGTTTCACCCAATTCCGGCAATGCCCCTTTATTTTCCGTTTTTTGCATTAAGTTTAAGCGGTCGTGCATTAAATCAAAGCACCCTTTAAAATCTCGTCCCATACCAATTGGCCAAACGGCAGGTGTGACATCCAACGCCAACGTTTTTTCAATTTCTTCCAACAATTGAAACGGATCTTGCCCGTCACGGTCCAATTTGTTGATAAAGGTAATAATCGGAATATCACGCAAACGACATACTTCAAACAGTTTTTTGGTTTGTTCCTCAATCCCTTTGGCACAGTCAATCACCATGACGGCCGAATCCACCGCCGTCAACACACGGTATGTATCTTCCGAGAAATCTTCATGCCCTGGTGTATCCAATAAATTAAACGTACAACCACCGTAATCGAAAGTCATCACGGACGAAGCCACGGAAATACCACGTTCTTGTTCCACCTTCATCCAGTCGGAAGTCGCCCGACGTCGTTCGCCTTTGGCCTTAACGGCACCGGCTTGGTTAATGGCCCCCCCGAATAACAACAATTTTTCGGTCAGTGTCGTTTTACCGGCATCCGGGTGAGAAATAATCGCAAAAGTACGTCTTTTTGATACGGTTTCAGTTAATTGTGTTGGCATAATTCATCCTCTACTAAAAAAAATTTTGCGTAGTATATCAGATTTTTATATTTTTTTCAAGCAGGAAATAAAGTGATTTTAAAAGATACAAAAAGCGCTATGCCCTTCCCCACGTGCGCACCACAAAAAAATCGGCAGAGAAAATTCCCTGCCGATTAGATTTGAGTATAGACATTAACGACACACAACAAAGTAGTCGTATGTACGATTTTCTTTATACACATGTCCCATAACATGAGATACAACATATGCATAACAAGGTGTTGATTGTTTTTCTAAGTTATTTGTCCATATCCAAAAACCAGTTCCAAAATGATCACCTAACGCTTTTGCCAATTCTGTTGCAAGAATTATTTCATTTTTTATAAAAAAATCCCCACAAAATCGTGAGGATTATTTTAACTTTAGAGGGCTTATTCTTGTTTCAGATAAGCAGCAAAGGCATCATTAATAACTTTTTCATTTACACGAACGCCTACTTTATCCGTATAAGCATTCATGAATTCATGAACTAAGCCTTCGCCCGTTTGTGTTTTTAAGTTTTGTTTAACAACACCTACGCCAAATTCATCTTTTTTCGGATCGGCCGGTGTTGAACTCAATACCACGGAAATAACTTGCCCATTTGGAATTTGAGTTGACATAACATTTTTATTCCCCGTTTTTTGGGCAAACACCGTTTCAACAACTTGAGGCAATAAAGCCCCTGCTTTTTCACGTGTTATATCATTTTCCTTAACCACTTCAAATCCATAAACCGTTCCTTGTGTTTGCAATTCAGAACCGTCTTTTACGTTCTTAACAATGTCATCAGAGGTTTTTGTTAAAGCATTTTTTTGCATCTCAGCCATCCACATTTTTTTGAGTTCTGGCTTGGCTGCTGCAAATTCTTGCGGTGTTGAGGCGATAATATCCACAACTTCGGCAACAATATAACCATTACCATGTTCTATAACAGAGGTCGGCTCATTCAAAGACGCTAAAAACACTGTTTCCAATAAATCGGAAGATGTATACTCTGAGGCAATTTGGCTACCGTCTTGTTTTTTACCGGTCATATCAAACGTACCGATATTTTGAACTGTTAAGCCAACAGATTGAGCAGCTTTATCCAACGTATCGCCTTGACCAAGAGCATCTTCTAATTGACGGACAACTTCTTCCGTTTTGGCGTAAGCACCATCCAAAGCCAATTGTTTTTTCAGGTCGGCTTTAATTTGAGCTTCGCTTGGTTTTTCGCCCGCTTTAATATCACGAACCAACACAATGTGCCAACCGGATGAGGTTTCAATCGGACCCAAAATTTGCCCTTTAGCACCATTAAAGGCGGCTTCAGCCAACTCAGCCATAATATCGTCTTTTTTCACCCAACCGAAATTTGTTTGTTCATCACTTTGACCGGCTTTTGTTTTAGCAACTTCACGGAAATTATCGGCCGTTAACCCTTGCATAGCCCCATCGGCTTTATCCTTAGCATCAAATAACATTTGATCCAACTGACGTGTTTCCGGCGTGCCGAAATCGGCCTTTTTTTGTTCATATAAAGCCGTTAATTCATCCTCACTGACAGCAACTTTATCGGCCATTTTATCCGGTGTAATTTGAACAATTTGAACCGTACGATATTCCGGTAAAATAAATTGTTCACCATAGGCTTCATAGTATTCTTTTAGTTCATCTTCAGTCGGTTCGGTTTTAATTTTGATATCTTCGGGTTTAATCGTTCCCAATAAAACCGAGCGTTTTTCATTTTTGTATTTATAGATAGCTTCAGCCAAAACCAATGGATTATATCCCAAATCCGTAATTGTGTTATTTAAGTGATTCATCGCCAATTCTTTACGTAATTTATGGGCCAATTCCGTTTCACTGATACGCATTTGAGACAAATACGCATAGAAAATGTTTTTATCAAAATTACCCAATACATCGGCAAAAGCCGGATTACGTTCCACATATTTTGCAACCGCCGCATCCGAAGCCGTTAATTCCAGTTCATCCCGAACTTTTTGAGACACGCCTGCAATAATTTGGGCTTGAACGGCACCATCCAATAAACCGGCTGCAATACCTTGTTCCGGCGACAAATACTTACCGCCCATCATAACCCCCATACGTTCACGTTCTTTATCAAAAGCCTGAGCCACTTGTTGAACAGATACGCTGTCGGACCCAATTTCAATCGCCGATTGATTACGAGATAGTGTCAAGTTTGTTAAACCACCCAACCCCCAGAAAACAATCATACTAAGCCCTAAAAAAACCAATATAATTTTTGATACAATATTTTTTGCCGAATTATCGTATGAAGAAGTCATCATTTTTTCCTTTTGTTAAAATATTAATGACGTGAGTGTACAATAAATGTACCCTATTTGCAACTGATTTTTTCACAAAAGGGCGATATTTTTTTGCAAAAAAAGGGGGAAAAAAAATCCCCCACCCTATTATTTTTGACGCATTTTATCTTGCAAAAGTGTAATCGCCTCATCCAATGTCGGTATTGTACCGTCTTTTTTCGCTGAGGCCATCATTTTACCACATTTGACATAAGGACCATACCGGCCAACTTGGTAAGTAATTTCTTGGTCATTCCATTTGCCTAAAGTTTTTACCTCGGCCTTTTCTTTCGCACCCGATAATAATTCCAAAGCACGCTCTAATGTAATAGTTAACACATCGTCATTCGGTGTCAAAGACTGATATGTTTTACCGCGACGCACATACGGTCCAAATTTACCAAGACCGGCATCAATACCTTCTTTCGTATTCGGGTCAACACCCAGTACACGAGGCAAAGATAACAAATCCAACGCTTTTTTGAAATCAATAGAGGTCGGCTCCATCCCTTTTGGAATACTGGTACGTTTGGCCTCTTTCCCATCCCCACGCTGGACATACCACCCATACGGTCCTTTGCGGACAGAAATGTCCAATCCACTTTCATCACGGCCCAGTGCAATATTTTTACCGTCATCTACCGTTGGTTCAATCGCTTGACCGTTTTCATCATATTGTGGGGCTTCAATTTGGGTAAATTGTTTGGTGTATTTACATTCCGGATAATTGGAACAGCCAATAAAGGCACCAAAACGACCAACCCTCAAGGACAGTTTTCCTTTTTTACATTCCGGACAAATCTTTGATTCTTCCGTTGGGAATAAGTGTTTTTCCAAAGTCTTAGCTACCGTTTCCAGTACATCACTCATTTTAACGGGGTCAACTTGTTGAACGGTGCCGTTAAACGGGCCCCAGAAATCCGTTAAAACATCTTTCCATTTGGCTTTATCATTGGTAATGTCATCCAATTTATTTTCCAAATTAGCCGTATAATCGTATTGAATGTATTGGTTAAAATAATTTTCCATAAAGGCCGTCACAATACGCCCACGGTCTTGAGGCACAAAGCGTTTGTTGGTCAGCTGAACATATTCACGTTCTTGCAACACCGATAAAATGGTTGCATAAGTGGACGGACGACCGATACCCAGTTCTTCAAGGCGTTTCACAAGGCTGGCCTCAGAAAACCGTGGTGGTGGTTCTGTAAAGTGTTGATCGGCCCGTACGCCAAGTGTTTCTAAGGCCTCAGCCTCAGCCATCATCGGCAACAATTTATTATCGTCATCGCCTTTATCATCATCAATATCTTCTTTGTAAACTTTAATAAACCCTGGGAAAGCAATTGTTTGCCCTGTTGCCCGTAATTGTAGTTTTCCATCTGCCGAGGGAATATCAATACCGACTTTGTCCATCACGGCGCTTTCCATTTGACACGCCACAGTTCGTTTCCAAATCAATTCGTAAAGTTTGCGTAAATCCGGTGTTAATTTTGCCCCGATTAAGGCCGGCGTTCTGTTGGCATTTGTCGGACGAATGGCTTCGTGAGCCTCTTGCGCATTTTTGGAATTATTTTTATAAACACGTGGTTTTTCAGGTAAATATTCCTTACCATATTCCTTTTCAATCAAGGCCCGAATTGTGTCAATCGCCTCATTAGACAAAGCCACCGAGTCCGTTCTCATATAGGTAATTAAACCGACTGTTTCCCCACCGATATCC
>JAFXFY010000195.1 GCA_017513365.1 Alphaproteobacteria bacterium
ATCGTTCCACCCTTGCCCTGTTCGGCGTAAGTGGTTATCCAGCAAATTAAATAGTGATTCTCTGGCTCGGTCAGATGTCGGACGTGTTTGGTCGCCTTGTAAATCTGCCAGTTTTTTACCTCGCCATGTACCACCGATAATACGCATTTAGTTGTCCAATTTTAAATCTGCCATAATACCTTTTAGGGCCTTTGTGGTGACTTCACGCACACCGCCAACCTCTAAATTTCCCAATTGAAACGGACCATAGGAGATACGAATGAGGCGAGTCACCTGAAGACCGAAAAATTCCATTAAGCGACGAATTTCACGGTTTTTTCCCTCTTTTAAGGTCATTAACACCCACGTATTTGTCCCTTGCTCTTTTTCCACGTCAATTTCACAAGGGGCATAAGAAATTCCTTTAATTTTAACACCTTTTTTCAAACGCCCCATAATTTCAGGGGTCAGTTTGCCATGCACACGCACCCGATATTTGCGTTTCCATCCGTTTTGGGGTAGCTCCATCGCGCGGGATAATTCTCCGTTATTCGTTAGCAACAACAACCCTTCGGAATTAAAATCCAATCGTCCCACCGAAATAACCCGAGGTAAATAGGAGGGTAGGGACTCAAAAACCGTCGGCCGACCTTGGGGGTCCCGATGGGTTGTAACTAAACCGGCTTTTTTATGAAAACACCACAATCTGGGCATTTCTTTTTCACCCAGTGGTTTTCCATCCACCACGATTTTATCTTCATCGGATACGGTAAAGGCCGGAGTGGTTAATTTTTGCCCATTGACAACTACTCGTCCGTCCAAAATCCATTTTTCGGCATCACGACGGGAACATAATCCGGCCGCAGCCATTATTTTTGCAATTCGCTCTTTCTTTTTCATCATAAATAGGATATTATACTAATTAATCACAAAAGGAAAGAAAAAATGCAAAAAACACCTGTGGCTTTACCGGATGAAATTGTAGAACTGGCCATTCAAAAGGCACAAGAGGCTTTTACAATGGATGAAATCCCCGTAGGAGCTGTTATTTTTAATACAAAAACATTTGAGGTTGTTTCTGCCGCTCATAATGAAACGGTGCAAAAATATGATCCTTTGGCTCATGCAGAAATTGTCGCCATTCGTCAGGCGTGTCAAAAATTAAATGTAAAACAGTTGGTCGGATATTCTATTTTTACCACTTTGGAACCTTGTGTAATGTGTGCTGGCGCTATTGGGTGGGCCAGGCTGGATAATGTGTATTTTGGGGCATCGGACCCCAAAACAGGGGCAGTTGACCAAGGCGCTCAGGTATTTATTCATCCCCAAACACACCACAAACCCAATGTTGTACGTGGTATACGAGCCGAGGAGTGTGGGGCCTTGATGACCAAGTTTTTTAAAGCGAAACGATTACAACAAAAAGAAAAAAAGAAATAAAAAATGACTGAAAAACCAATTTTATCCGTGACCGAAATTTCTTTATCTTTAAAGGCTTGCGTGGAACAAGTCTTTTCGGATATTCGTGTGCGAGGTGAGGTTTCTGGTGTCAAAAAGGCTGCCTCTGGTCATATTTATTTTTCCTTAAAAGACAACGATTCTGTGTTATCCGCTGTAGCATGGCGGGGTAGGGATAAAATAACGCAAGCCGCCATAGAGGAGGGCTTAGAAATTGTCTGTACCGGTAAATTATCAACATATCCGGGGCGATCCAATTATCAAATGATTGTGGAAAGTGCCGAACCGGCCGGCATAGGGGCTTTGCTAAAATTGCTCAATGAACGTAAGGAAAAATTGGCAAAAGAGGGCTTGTTTGATGAATCTCGTAAAAAGCCTTTGCCATATTTGCCCGATGTAATTGGTGTGATAACCAGTCCGACAGGAGCTGTTATACGGGATATTATGCACCGTTTAAAAGACAGATTTGGTCGTCATGTGATTTTATGGCCGGTTTTGGTGCAAGGAACTGAGGCAGCCGAACAAATTGCAAATGCGATTAAAGGATTTAATGCTATTCCACAGGGGGGATTGCAAACTGAAACTGATTTAATTCCTCGACCGGATGTGTTGATTGTAGCTAGGGGAGGGGGCTCATTAGAAGATTTATGGGCGTTTAATGAAGAAATAGTTGTGCGGGCGGCTGCTGATTCAGATATTCCTCTTATTTCTGCCGTGGGGCATGAAACAGATACAACCTTGATTGATTACGCATCTGATAGACGAGCACCAACACCAACAGCCGCAGCCGAGATGGCGGTACCGGTTAAATTTGAGCTTGTGAGTCGTTTGGATAATCTAAATGCTCGTCAAAATGAAGGTGTATTCAAATATCTATCTGAAAAAGAACAAAAAATTTCTTTGGTGGCTCGGGCTATTCCCAATTTATCGGATATTATCAATGGTCATATTCAACGATTGGATGATAAATCAAATCGTTTAAAACTCAGTATGGAATACTTGATAAAAAATAAACAAAATCAATTTGTTAATTTGAAAAATTTGCTTAAATCTTACTCATATCAGGCCGTTTTAGAGCGAGGATTTTCTTTGGTGCAAGATAATGAGGGGAAGATTGTATCCTCAATCGCTGTTGCAAATTTGTTGCCTAAAATGATGATTGTGTTTGGAGATGGTCAGGTATCTGTTGTTCCAGAGGAGAGGGATTTTGTTCAAGATAAACTTGAAGTGATGAAGAAAAATAACTTGAAAAATAAAGAAAAAAATAAAAATAGTAAATATAGGATAGATATAAAACAAAGGGATTTATTTGATAAAGAGTGATAACAATGTAATTACGAAAGCATTGTGTGTAATAACTATGTAATTACTTTTTGTCTTGAGTGGTGTTTTAAAGTGAATTTTGTGTTTTTTTGGTTTTTTAGGAGTATGGTGTGGTGTGTACTTACAAAGTAATTACAGTAATTTTTGGGAGAAGCGGGTGAGATGAAATATGATAAGTAATAACAAAGTAATTACAAAAAATATTTTTTGTTTGAAATCAAATAGATGTCAAATGAATGCTTGTATGTGTTCAAAAGGTAATAACAATATAATTACATTTGTGGTAATATGTATAAACATTGTAATTACTGTTTTGTTTTTTTCGAGAGCTGTGTGGGCTGAAACATCTCGGCAACAATCTGTTTTATTTGATGTTTTTTCTCCGATTTCACAAGGTGCGCTTGTGTATGGGAAAGCTGAACCGGATACGCAGATTTTTTATCAGGATAAAGTTTTGCCTTTAACACCACAAGGCGAGTTTGTCTTTGCTGTTCCCAAAGAGGGAAATTCTGAAATTATTCTTACTGCCGAAAAAAATAATCATAAAATATCAAAAACGTATCGGGTTGCTTCCAGAAAGTGGAAAGAAGAAGTTGTGAATGGATTACCTCCTAAAAAAGTGTCGCCCTCTGAAGCTGATTTA
>JAFXFY010000196.1 GCA_017513365.1 Alphaproteobacteria bacterium
GCCTTAGAAAGTATGGGGGCCAGTGTTGACATTGAAAATGGATATGTTATTGCAAAAGGGCCTTTACATGGGGCGGATGTGTCTTTTCGCCGCATTTCCGTTGGCGCAACCCACAACACCATTATGGCGGCGGTTTTAACCAAAGGTACGACAACTATCTATAATGCCGCCAGAGAACCGGAAGTAGTTGATTTAATTAGCCTACTCAACAAAATGGGGGCAAAAATTGAAGGCGCCGGCACAAACAAAATTACCATTACCGGTGTAGAAAAATTACATGGAGCAACACATTCAGTTGTAACGGACAGAATTGAAACCGCCAGTTTTGCAATCGCCGCAGCCCTAACAAAGGGAAATATCTTCATTAAAGGTGGGCAACAAAACTTAATTGACCCCATTGCCAACGTTTTACAAATGTGTGATGTTAAATTAACACAAACCGATGAAGGATTATGGGTAAATGGTCAAAATACCATTTTAAGACCAACAACAATTACAACCGCTGAATATCCCGGTTTTCCAACGGATGCACAATCTCCAATAACCACGTTATTAGCATTAGCCGACGGCATGTCCTTTATTGAAGAACGCATTTATGAAAATCGTTTTATGCACGTTCCGGAACTTAATCGTATGGGTGCCAATATTATCGTACTGCCAAATGATACTATTTGCATTAACGGCGTTAATAAATTATCCGGTGCAACAGTGATGTCTTCTGATTTACGGGGCGGTATGGCTTTAGTGCTTGCTGCGTTAGTTGCTGATGGAACCAGTATTGTTAAACGCATTTACCACATTGAACGTGGTTATTATAAACTGGAAGAACGCTTATCGGCATTGGGTGCAAAAATAGAGCGTATTCATTTAGAGGATTAGATAATCCGGTTATCCTCAAACGGGCATAAAACAGCCCGTTTTTTTTCATTTTTATGATAACAAAAAACCGCCGATGATGAGTCGACGGCCGGAGGTTAACTGTTTTTACAAAAACAGCAAAAAAACTATTTTAACTCACCGCTTTTATAGCGTTTTGCCATATCGGCCAAAGCAATCGGTTTGATGTGACTGGCTTGACCGGCGGCACCAAATTCTACATAGCGAGCTTCACACACTTTTTGTTGAGCTTCCAAAGCCGGTTTTAAATATTTGCGCGGGTCAAATTCGGCTGGTTTTTCCGTAAACATTTTACGGATAGCACCTGTCATAGCCATGCGCAAGTCTGTGTCAACATTGACTTTACGAACGCCGTGTTTAATAGCCTCTTGAATTTCTTCCACCGGCACACCGTATGTTTGCGGCATTTGACCACCATAAGCATTAATAATATCTTGCAAATCTTGTGGACCGGAAGAAGACCCATGCATAACCAAGTGTGTATATGGTAATTTTTCATGAATTTTCTTAATTGTATCAATGGACAAAATAGCACCATCCGGCTTACGTGTAAATTTATAAGCACCATGGCTGGTCCCAATAGCAACAGCCAAAGCATCCACGTGTGTTTCAGCAACAAATTTAACAGCATCTTCCGGATCTGTTAATAATTTTGACTTATCAATAGCACCATCAAAACCATGTCCATCTTCTTTTTCACCTTTACCCGTTTCCAAAGAACCAATAACACCGAGTTCACCTTCAACTGACACACCGATATCATGTGCAACCGTTACAACTTTCTTCGTTACATCGGCATTGTATTCATGACTGGCTGGTTTACCATCTTCTGTCAAAGAACCATCCATCATCACAGATGTAAAGCCATTCATCATAGCAGAATAACATACGGACGGTGTTGGACCATGATCTTGGTGAACACAAATCGGCAAATCCGGATACATTTCCGTAGCGGCCAACATTAAATGTTTGAGCATAGAGTCATGCGCATAGGCACGAGCGCCTTTGGATGCTTGGATAATCACCGGAGCATCCGTTTTTTTAGCAGCGGCTAAAATTGCCAATACTTGCTCCATATTGTTGACGTTAAATGCCGGAATACCATAACCGTGTTCTGCGGCATCATCAAGCAGTTGTCTTAAAGAAACTAAAGCCATTTTTTATCCTTTCTGTTTATGTTGTTAATGTCCATTATATAGCATAAAAAAATTATATCGTCCAGTATTTTTATTGCACCGTTTTTTATAATTTATAAAATGCGAGATAAAAAACTCAAACTTTACTATCCTATTATTAAGGGGGAAATCGGTTCTCACCCGTTTCCACACCCACAAAAAAACCGCCCAAACGGACGGTTTTTTAAATGGGGCGGAAGATCGGACTGTAAATCGGCTAACGCACGATTTATCCCTCACACATGTTCGGGACCGCCTAAAGGCGTCGTGTCTGCGGGATTACTAACGCATCCCTTGCCACCAAACCGATACGTCGGTTCTCACCCGTTTCCACACCCACAAAAAAACCGCCCAAACGGACGGTTTTTTAAATGGGGCGGAAGATCGGACTCGAACCGACGACATCTGGTACCACAAACCAGCGCTCTAACCAACTGAGCTACATCCGCCATAAATACAGCCATGACTATACTTGATTTTTCAAACGAAGTCAAGTCTTTTTTGCATTCGCTATTTATTTTTTCGCAAACATCTTAGCTTCTCTCTTCTCGTCCGCCTTCTTTTGGTGAAGGTGGCATTGACGCTTCTATCACTTTTTGTGGTCGATTACATCGTTCAACTAATGAATCGGCATAAGGTCCCATCAGCTGATTAAACCAATCAACTAAATATCCTCGCCAACCTTCTTCAAACTGTTCTTGGCAAGACAATAAAGCCGCCGTTCTTTTCAACACTCCCGCCATAACACCCTCTGGTTTTCCACTCAAAACAACGCCTCTTTTTTTGAAGATTTGAGAAAACATATCAAATGCTACTCTCCCTCGCTTCGACGCCCCTAGCGTCCATTCATTTTCTGGAACAGCCAACAAATCAGACACTGCTTTTTCACAAAAATAATCAACCGCTCCATTCAGATACGCATCATACTGTTCAGGAACATTTAAACAGCCATTACGTATCAACAAACAAGCCTCTAAAGCCTTAAGATCTGAGCTAAATTCATTTTGCAGCACCAAGATATCATAAACTTCTTGCCCATCATCAAAATCAAATCGCCGCTTTTCGTAATTAAGCGTACTCAAATCATATACAATACTCGCCATTTCCATTTTTTCCACAATCTCTACATACCTGTGCATCATCGGATCATGAAAAGAGCGATGCATCAAACGATTTTGTATTTCATAAAACGTTGGCGGTAAAATAGACCTAATTTGTTCATCTTGCTCATCTATCTCATAGTTCTCACAAATAACCTGCTTACATTCGTCTTGATAAGCTTTTGACACCAAGCTCATTTCCAAATGTTGAGCTTTACCCAACAAGCCACACACATATAATTGATCGGCTTGAGACATATCTAAAAACGAACAAACATACGAAGGGATTTTTTGATGTGGCAACAAACTGCCGAACAAATATTCAGAACGTGAAGACAACATACTTTCCCACTCTTGTTGCAAAGCATAATCTTGCCCGTTAAACATATTTGGACCTTCTGTATATCCCATACCACACCTCAATTATGTGAACAACAAGGCTATTATAACAGATTTGAGATATTTTGTCAACATTTATTTAATTGTTACAAACTTCCTCAAGTTTAATCAAACTATATCTTTTACTGTAAACAATTTTACATGACCCAAAAAACATTTTTCCTTGTTCATCCCACACAAAAAAAACACCCCCGAAATCTCTAGGGGCGTTTTAATTATAAAGCAAAAACAATTAAGCTTTTTTCACCATAGCTTTAACAGCAGCGGCCAATCTGGAAATTTTACGCGCAGCTGTGTTTTTATGAACCGTACCACGGCTAGCAGCACGAGCCATTAAAGATTCTGTGGATTTAAAAGCAGCAACAGCAGCTTCTTGATCACCGGCAGCAATTGCTTTTCTTGTTTTTTTAACTTCTGTTCTGACCGCATTCAAACGATTTGAATTGATAATCGCTCTTTTATTATTACGTCTGACGCGTGTCTTTGCCGACTTTAAATTGGCCATTTTCTTATCCTTATCTGATACGTTAAATTAAACTAAGGCTTTTTTTATACCCGATAAAAAAGCAAAAGTCAAGATATTTTTACAAAATATTTACTTTTTTAATTATTTCATTTTGTCTGCTTCGGAAAAAATATTATCCACCGGTGGAACAACCTCCGCCTCTCCACCAGCTTCGGCTGCCGCCTTTTCTTGAGCCTCTCGCAACATAATTTGCCCCGGCAACACATCAGATTTAAATTCTACCCCCAAGATAGAATCAATTTCGGCATTAATTTTTTCCAATTCCATAATTTTATTATCAACCCGCTTTTGTTGTTCTTCCAAAGCGGTTTGTTTTTCATTTGTCATTTCAGGCAACAAACTTTCTACAGAAGAGGTAGCTAATTTAATTTCTTCGGTCGTCAAAAATTGTTCCAACAACAAAGCCAAACGAGTCGCCCCCTCATGACCATTCATAGAGGCCACGAACGCCCATTTATAGGCTACCAAATCGTTTTGAGGCAAAACAACCCCTTTATTGTATAACTGAGCCAACCGATACTGAGCCTCAGTATGTCCTTGCAAAGCAGCGGCCGTCAAACAATAACCCGCCCCTTGACGTTTTTCGTTTTTTTCAACCAACAACATTTCACCATGCAAAAACAAATCCTCTTTCGTCGGTAAAAACACACCGCACCGAGCTTCATCAAATTGCCCATCACATTGTGGCGGAATAACTGCTTCCTGATTATTTTCATCAAAAGCCCAAAACGCATTTTGTGCCATACTGGGTGACGCCATTAAAAAAGTACTTAAAAATAATCCGGATAGTAAAATTTTTTTCATGAAATATCCTTTGCTAGCTGATATTTTTATTTTTAAATATTTTTTTTTCAAATGGCAAGCAAAAAAACACATAATTATTTTAATTTGCCACATCTGATAAAAAATTACAGGAAATAAGGAGATAAAGAAAAACATTAAGCAACGTGTATTAAACATACACGAGAAAAGTTTTGGCTTTAGATATTCACACAAAAATAGATTTAAATAAGAAAAATAACATAGGATTTAAGACGATGTGTACAACAAAGTACACGAGGCACAAAAGCACACAATAAAATCTATCCATAAAAATCAAATAAAATGAGAAGATAAAGAAAAACATTAAACGACGTGTATTGAACATACACAAGTGAAAATGTTTTGACTTTAGATACTATTTTATTTGGTTTTTACCCACCAAGTAAGAGGAGAAATTCCCTTCATTGGTATCCCCTTTGGCATTTCAAACTTATCCCAATAAACATAACGCAATACTGGTGTATGCCAGTGTGGAACAACAAGATAAGACCACAACAAAACACGGTCTAAGGCATGTGTCGCCGTTGTCAGTTCCTCAGCCGTTGTAGCTGAAATCACTTTGTCAATTAACGCATCTACAACGGGGTCTTTAACACCGGCATAATTCATTGATCCTTTACTGTTGACAGACTCGCTTCCCCAATAATAGCGTTGTTCATTACCAGGAGATAAGGATTGCCCCCAAACAGAAACAATCATATCATAATCAAAGGAATCAAGTCGGTTTTTATATTGAATAACATCTACTGTTGCAATACGTGCTTTTATCCCCAATCGTTTCAATTGTCCCACGAACGGCAACAAAACACGCTCCCACATTGGGGCAGATGGCGCATCCAATAAAATTTCAAATTCAAATGGGTCGCCTAACGCATTTTGCAAAACACCATTTTGAACCGTCCATCCGCTTTGAGCCAATAAATCCAAAGCCGTTTTTAAATTGTGTCGCATTTTACCGCTATCATTGGACGGAACCACAAAAGCCGTATTAAACAAATCTTGTGGTAATTCTGCACGATAAGGTGCCAACAATTTTAATTCATCAGGCGTTGGTAATGGTGGAGATTTCAAATATGAATTATCAAAATAACTGGTTGTCCGTTTATATAATCCATGAAACAAATTTTGATTCGCCCAAGAAAAATCAAAAGCATAAGACAACGCCTCACGTACTTTTGCATCGGCAAAAATCGGCCGACGTAAATTAAAAACGAATCCTTGCATACCACTGGGTAATTGATGGGCAAACTCTTTTTGTTTCAAACGTCCCTCTAAAATCGCCGGTTCATTTTTTAACGCTGCCCATTTTTTCGCTTCATTTTCTTGACGAATATCAATAGCCCCTGCTTTAAAAGCCTCACTCATAACCGTTGCATCACGATAATAGTCATATTTAATTTTTTCAAAATTGTTTTGTCCCAGATTAACATTCAAATCCATTGCCCAATAATTCGGATTAAGACGATATTCTATAAACTTTGCCGGATCAAAACTGTCCACCACATAGGCCCCACTGACAACCGGAATATCTAATGATGTTTTGGTAAAATCTCTGTCTTGCCAATATGATTTGCTCAAAATCGGCAATTCACCTAAAATAAGTGGCAACTCTCGATTATTTACCCCTTCTTTAAACTTAAAAACAACTCGATTATCACCCTCTTGATATACCTTATCCACATCACCGTAATAATAACGATACGTTGGTAAGCCTTTATCTCGCAAAATTTCAAAAGAAAAAATCACATCTGCCGGCGTTATTTTTGACCCATCTGAAAATGTGGCATCGGGATTTATCTCAAATGCTACCCAACTTCTGTCATCCGGTACATCAATTGTACGGGCGATTAAACCATATAATGAAAACGGCTCATCTAAACTTTGTTTCATCAATGTATCATGCATTAACCCAACACCGGCTGGAGCTATTCCATTAATCACATAGGGATTAAACGTATCAAACATCCCAATAGCCCCTTGACTTAACGTTCCTTTTTTGGGAGCATCCGGATTCACATAATCAAAAGCGGTAAAATCAACTTTATATTTCGGTGTTCCGTGCATACTGATACCATGCTGAGGAGCCGCACATACAGCCCCCGACAGCAATACGCCTACACAAAAAGTCA
>JAFXFY010000197.1 GCA_017513365.1 Alphaproteobacteria bacterium
CAAATGGAACTGTACAACCGATTTTTGCAGTGCCCCTGAAATTGCGACAGGCATCCCCACCATTACTACAACAGGCAACGATAATACCACTATATCCCCAACCCGGATCGCATGCACGAGTGCCACAGTTAGGTAAGTCATCACAGCTTCCACCACTGGTACCTCCGGAAGAGGATGATCCAGAGCTGGAACCGTTACAAGAGCCATTTTTTAAACATTCATGGCTACAACATCCATCAGAACACAGATATTCATCCGGTTCACATTTATTGCTGTAGCATGTTGCATCCGAACAGATTTCATTTGCGGAACAGCAAGTATATCTGCTTGGATCGCCAAGAGCTGCGCATTTTGTTTTTCCTCTTGGACATTCTTGAACTTTTTGACAACAATATCTGTTGCACACCTCGTCATCGGCACAGTCATCGCTAGATGAGCATGAAGCTAAACCTGTAATTAGACAGGTATTTGGGATTACTTCTTCACAACATCCACCAATACATGCTTCATCATCTGTACAATCATAGTCCGAGGAACAAACAGAAGTACTACCGCAGTTCGGTGTTCCCGATTGACAACAACTATCTATACATTGTTCTCCGGCCACTTGGTCGCAATCTGAGTTGTTAGAACATTGCATTCTGCCATCGGGGCATATTTCAGCTTTATTCCTGTCATATTCCCATGCATCATCAATATAGAAAATCATGGTATTTTCTGCAGAACATACGTTAGAGGTATCTGTATCTGTTTTTTTGGGGTATAAACTATTTCCAACTCTAATATCAAATAAGCCGATATTACCGTCAAAAGCCATTCGACAAACTCGTTCTGGAACCTTATCAACCTGAATCCCGACAATCGTTGTGTTGTTTTCTGTTTTGGGAGTTCCTGGTTCTAACCCAATCCAATAGCCAATTAAACTTTTATCGTCAAATTTATTTAAGCTGATGTCTCTATACCGGCGATCCAATTGTGTCTTAATCTCTGCTGCTCGTTGTAATACTTCACGGCTGAGAGTATTGGAACGATATTTATCCATGGTCCAACCATATCCACCTAAAGCACCCATAGACAAGATGCCGATTAAAATTAACACGCCAACCATTTCGGTCATACTGCGACCGGATTGGTTATTTCTTGTTTGAAATGAGCGTTTTAACCAATTGAATTTCATCGTGTTTCCCCTTCTTTTTGGTTGCCGTAAAAAAAACAACAGTTTATTAACGGATAAAGTTTTAAACATATAATTTTTCCATAATATGCCACATAATTTTTTTTAAATCAACTGCAAATTAGAGAATAATTTTATTTTTTTATAAAAAATCCCCTCGGTGGTACTCCATCGAGGGGTGGTTTTACCGTCAGCCTTAGTAATTTTCGGCACGGATTTGGAAATAAGATTTCGGATGATCACAGACCGGGCAAATTTCCGGTGCTTTTTTACCAATGACGATATGGCCACAGTTGCCACATTGCCAAATGGTATCGCCTTCACGAGAAAAGACAATGCCTTCCTTAATATTGGCAACTAATTTACGATATCTTTCTTCGTGTTCTTTTTCAATTTGACCAACCATTTCAAACAGTTTGGCGATTTTTGTAAAGCCTTCTTCACGAGCTGTTTTAGCAAAACCGTCATACATATCTGTCCATTCATAGTTTTCACCGGCGGCAGCATCTTCTAAGTTTGTGATTGTATCTGGGATACCACCGTCATGCAATAATTTGAACCAAATTTTGGCATGTTCTTTTTCGTTGTTGGCTGTTTCTTCAAACAAATTGGCAATTTGCACATACCCATCTTTTTTTGCTTTGGAAGCATAGTATGTGTATTTGTTTCTGGCTTGAGATTCACCGGCAAATGCGGCCCAGAGGTTAGCTTCTGTTTGAGATCCTTTTAATGGTTTATCTGTCATTTTTTCTTTCCTTTATTGTTAGAGGGATGGCATTTATCGCAAATGCCACTAAAAGTCAGCGAATGGTCGTTAATTGTAAAACCGTTCGCCGGGTTAACTTGATTAAATGTGTCATTATAGGGGATTTGAATATCAAATAATTGATGGCATGTATCACAATGAAAATGATAATGTTTGTGTATTTGATAATCAAAATGATCCGGTCCGCCAGGGATGGCAATCCGTAAAATGGCACCTTTGTCGGCCAATTTTGCCAAATTGCGATAGATGGTTGCTTTGCTGATGGCCGGATGAGATTGAGATACGTACAAATATACATCATCGGCAGTCGGATGATTTAGAGCGTGTATGGCTTCATCTATCAATGCTTTTTGAAATGTATGACGCATCTGTTAATTCCTTAATGATATTTATTATCAATAAGGAATATATTCTATTAATTAATCGGCGTCAAGCACTTTTTTTAATTTTTATTAAAAAAATGTTATACCATTAAAATATAGAGAAAATTTTACTTTTGTTATTGCATTTGGAATAAAATATGTATATAATTCGCTCTTAAAAAAACAGGTGTAATAATGATTAAAGATATGACATCGGGTAGTCCGATAAAATTGATTTTATGGTTTTCTTTGCCGGTATTGTTGGGAAATTTGTTTCAACAACTCTATTTGATGAGCGATTTGATATTGGTTGGTCGCTTTTTGGGAATGCACTCGCTGGCGGCGGTGGGAACCATTATGCCCCTATATGGTGTTATCATTATGATGAGTTTCGGTTTTACTAGTGGGTTAAGCATTATTATTGCTCAGCGGTTAGGGGCCGAGGATTATCAAGGTATTGCCAAATCATTTGCTACGGGCATTATTCTATCTTTTATTTTCAGTGTTATTTTGATGGCGTGTTTGCCTTTTACGCCTTTAATTATTGCGTTGATGA
>JAFXFY010000198.1 GCA_017513365.1 Alphaproteobacteria bacterium
AAGGAGTAAAAATGAAAGAATACAAAGTATTTTTATATACAGAAGGCATCTTTTCTTCCATCTTTTTTAATGGGGGTAAAGTTGATCCGGTCAAATTAACAAATGCACTCAATATGCAAGCTGCTCAAGGGTGGCAAGTCAAAACAATGGAACGAGAAAAACGCAGAACATTGTTGTTCTTTTCACGTGAAGCTTTTGTCTTTATTTTGGAAAAGGATGCTTAATATATGTCCGTTGGTTTTATAAAAAAATCGCTTTTAGGATTGGCCGTTTTTTATGCCATCTGTTTATTAGTCAGCATATGGACCAGTTTCATCAATCCTGAAATAATGGCAAAAATCACTTTAACCGTTTTTATTTTAGGTGGATTACTATTAGTTATTTATGCCATAGGGCATATGCAGTCTAATTCCGATGCAGATCTTAAAAAAGACGGATTTTTACAAGATTAAAAAAGGGGAGCCAATGCTCCCTGTTTTTTTTATTTTTCCCGAATGTTGGCTGGTAAAATAGGCATTCTGACCGATAAGATTTTTCTAACCACACTCGGTGCCATATCGGTTGGAATACCGGCTTCATCCACCTCCAACGCAGGATGATAAAAACGATTATCTAAATCTGGAATACGCAACCAATGACATTTTTTAATCCGGCTATAAGTTTCTTCAATATCCGATACGGCAATTGATTTTCTGCCTTCCCCCGTTTGTGTACACACACGCATTTGATTTGGATGATATGATTTTAAATCAGCAAAATCTTTGGCATAAAAATCTATTTTATCATCAGAGACCGATCCAAAAGCCGCCGTAGAAAAAAATGTTGCCACTTTATTTAAACTGACCAATTTCGTCAGCAATTCCACCGGCATTTGACGCGGAATAATCGGCATATCCCCAAAAACATCAGCCCAATTTGTTTTTTCACGTGGGTGTGGTTTCATTACCACATTTTGGACCCCGTAATTACCGATAATACGGCGGTATAATTCAACTTTATCGGATTCGCTCATCATATTATCTTCACTCAAAGGTTGTGTAATCAACACAACTGAACGAGAGCTAGCCATGTTTAAATCTTTGACTGATATATTAAAGACCGTGGCAATTTTGGCTTTATGTTCCTCAGATAAATTATTCCATAATTGTTGCACATCAAATTTTTCCAATTTTTCGTCTGTTAAATCTTTAATAATATCTGCCGTAGAATAACATTTCAAAATACGGTCATTTTGATAATAGGTCGGAAATAAATCATAATCACTTAAGCCATCTGATAAAGCATAAAACGGATACCGCTCAACAAAAGCCTCAATGAACGGATTATTCGCTTTGTTCGCATTCCCATAGCAAGGGATTTTTTTCCCCTCTAAAATACCGGAAATATCTTGCATTAATTTATATGTCATATCCTCAATATCTTTAACATCGGCCTCTTTTGAGGGAAACTCCAACCACATTTTAACCGGCACCCTCGCCTCTTTAATCGCTGGTCCCATAATAAATAATGTCTCATCCGTTTTTTCAGGAAACATTAATAAATATGTGAATAAAGAATAAGCCGAATTGGCTACAAAAATTTGATTAAACGACATGCATTACCTTTCTTTTTTTAAAAAAAGAGTATAACAGCTTCTTTTAATTTTGTCAATTATTTTTTGCTCTCTAAAAAAATAAAAACTCCTCTATTACTACATAGAGGAGTCCATCATTCGCTAGTGCCGTTATTTACGGACCAAATGCATATTTTGCTTTAATGTTTCATAGACATTATCCAACGCTCTGTCAATATCTTGAGAAACATCTTTTTTGGTTTTGTGATGATGAGTCAACATTTCATAGGTACGGGCAACAACTTGTTTTAACATTTGACTTTCCATATCCTTGATACCATTATCGCGTATCATTTGCAACCGAGTTTCGGTTTCTTTTTCTTTACGAATTAACCGTTCTTTTAGTCGCTCATCAAAATCTTTTTGTAAAAAGTCAATATCATCTTTGGTTTGAGCCATTATTTCGGCATATTCGGCATCTTTATTTTTTGTATGATTTTCATACTTAGCCAACAACGCTTCAGCCTCTTTACGCAAATTAGCCGGCTCATCCAATTTAGCTTGCACCTCAGCTGCCCGACTTTGTCCCCACAATGCCAATTTTTTCTTCAGAGGTCTAAACGCAATCAGAATAACGGCAAAAAACGCAAAACTCATCCAAAATTCTGGACCTTGGATACTGTGTTTTAATCCGTCAAGCCATGTTCCGATATCCATATTAACCTACCTTTTTCACATCAGTGGCATCTAATTTTTTTGCTAATTTCTGAGCAACAACCTCGGCAATTTGATCGGCCTCAGCATACAACTTTTCACGCAAGTGTGCCAACTCTTGCTCTGTTTTTTTGATTTTCCCGCGAACCTTTTTATCATGTTCACCTTCAACCTTAACAGAGGCTTTATTAAGATCCTCATAGGCATTCTTTAACAGTGTTGCCTTTTGTTGATCTGCCGACAACATAAACTCGTCATACTCTTTAATCAACGCTTCTGCCTGTTTATTAATGCGTTCAGCCGCCTCTAAATCGTTTTTAATTAATGTATCCCGCCGATTAAATACATCATCCAACATCGGCATAATCAAATAACTGACCAACAG
>JAFXFY010000199.1 GCA_017513365.1 Alphaproteobacteria bacterium
CTGAAAATCAAATTTTAAGAAAGGCTCGGGCGGAAACAATTAACAATCATTTTCCATCTTGTTTTGTTCGTCCGGTTGATAAAAAAGCGCGTATTTCCAGCGAGTTTGGTTCAGCTCGGGTGCTGAATGGCATTAAAACAGCTGGTCATAGTGGGACAGATTATGCTTTGCCAACTGGAAGTCCGATATATGCGCCGGCTGATGGCATGGTAAAGGTAATACACCCTGATATGTTTTATTCGGGCAAAACAATTTTAATTGATCATGGGTACGGTGTTTTTTCCAGTTATTCTCATTTGAGTGAAATTTTGGTGAGACAAGGTGATAAAGTTAAGCAAGGTCATTTAATCGGTAAAATAGGGACAACCGGTCGTTCTACAGGGCCTCATTTACATTTCACATTAACATGGTTTGGTGTGCGAGTAGACCCTGAATATGTGCTGAAAACATATGCGTGTCAGGATTAAAAATAAATATTTTAAAAATAAAGCTTGATTTTAAAGTGGTTATATCGTATATTAACCATATTGATGCTATATAAAGTCCACAGATTAACTGTCTGAGGCCTTATTTTTTTAATACTGAAAAAAGGAGAATATTATGTCAGATACAGTACCAATGACAGTACAAGGCTATGAAGCTTTAAATACTGAATTAAAAAGATTAAAATATACGGAACGTCCTCGTATTATGGCCGCTATTGAAGAAGCTAGAGGTCATGGGGATTTATCCGAAAATGCCGAATATCATTCCGCTCGTGAACAACAAAGCTTTAATGAAGGGCGTATTCAAGAATTAGAAAGCGCCTTATCGCACGCTCAAGTGATTGATCCAAAATCCTTGTCGGGTGAAAAAGTGTTATTTGGAGCCACTGTATCATTATCCGATGATGATACGGGTGATGAAAAAAAATACCAAATTGTCGGTCAATATGAGGCCGATTTGGAAAATGGTAAAATTTCTTTAATGTCTCCAATTGCAAAAGCCTTGATTGGAAAACAAATTGGTGATATAGTGGATGTCAGAACACCGAAAGGGGAAAAATCTTACGAGATTTTAGACGTTCAATTTATCTAAAACCAAGGAGGGCTATATGCACACACGCGTTTTAATTATCGGTTCAGGTCCTGCCGGATATACGGCTGGTATTTATACGGCTCGGGCAGGTTTAGAAACGGTTTTAATGACGGGGCATATGGCTGGTGGTCAATTGATGTTGACGCACGAGGTGGAAAATTATCCGGGGTTTACTCGTATTTCCGGTATTGATTTAATGGCAAGCTTTCAAAAACAAGCCGAATCCGTTGGGGTACAATTAAAATATGAAATGGTCAAATCGGTTGATTTTTCAAAACGCCCTTTTAAAATTAAAACGGAAATGAACAGAACATGGACAGCCGATGCAGTTATTATTGCCACAGGGTCATCAGCAAAATGGTTAGAGGCAAAAGGTGAAGAAAAATATCGCGGTCATGGCGTGTCCATTTGTGCGACATGTGATGGATTTTTCTACCGTGGTAAATCTGTAGCCGTTATTGGTGGTGGCAGTTCTGCCGTGTATGAGGCCCTCTATTTAGCGCAAATTGCCGATAAAGTAACTTTAATCCACCGCCGTGATGAGTTAAGAGCCGAAAAGCATTTGCAAAATCAATTGCTTGTACATCCTAAAATTTCTATTCGGTGGGATTCTGAAGTGGTTGAGTTTTTAGGTGAACAACAACTCAATGCATTGAAAATTAAAAATGCAAAAACGGGAGACGAATCTGTTTTACCAATAGATGGTGCTTTTGTGGCTATTGGCAATCGTCCGAATACTGAAATTTTTAAGGGGCAGTTGGATTTGTCTAAAGACGGTTATATTAAAACTCATAAAAGTACGTGCGCTACTTCAGTTGAAGGGGTATTTGCTTGTGGTGATGTGCAAGAAGATACCTATCGTCAAGCCATTATTGCCGCTGGAAATGGTTGTGTTGCTGCCCTGAGTGCCGAAAAGTTTTTATTAGAAAAGAAATAATAATGCCAACCTAGATATTGTTTGGGAATTTTATTAAGTAATTTTTTATTTTAAATTATCTTGCCATCCTTTAGCGGAACGGCTGACCAAATCGTTGATTGGGGCTTCAAAGGGATGGCGAATTCGTCCTAATCGGACAGGTGTATGGCCGGATGCGCCCTCAAACCAAGCACGATTTTCTAAATAATAGCGAGCTAAATCCGCAAAAATGCGTGCTTCCATATATTTACCCATATTGGAAATCCATATTTGTGGGGTGGATGTAAAGCGTGATAAAATACTGTCAAAATCGGCTGTGTGATGAGGTAAAACAAAACCGTTTCCACTTAAAATTGTTTCAAAAGCTGCTTTACTGACCGGATTATTCCATCCACCGCCAAATAAAATAAAGTTTGTTGGCATTTGGATGGTCGTTGGAACAAATTTCAGAGTATATGCCGCCACATATGCCGCAAAATATTGAACGGTATGCAATTTGTTTTCAAAATCGGTCGGGTCTTTGAGTTCGTCTAAAAAACGATACCATCTGGGATCTGATGCTTTTGGGGGAGGCATCGTCAAGTAATTTTCACCACTGCCCGTTGTGGCACTGTAATCAAACAGTTTGTTGAGTAAAATCGGGTCTAATTGACCGGTTAATCCATATTTTCCATTATCGTCAAATGGTTCATTTTTGTGCATTTGGACCATTTTATCACTCAACTCGTTAAAGGGACCGGCATCCCATCCCACAACTTGATTGTTGGCGACGATGGCTAAATTAGAGGTATTACCCGCATTAAAGAAAATAGCAGATTGAATATTGAGTGATTTTGCTAAATTTAAGTTGTGTGTTGGTGCCAAAGGAGCGCCATTTCCACCGGCCATTACGTCATCAGAGCGGAAATCATAAATCACAGGTAGCCCCGTTAAATCAGCCAGCATTTGACCAGACCCCATTTGAGTATTATAAGGCTTAATACCGGATTTTTGAGCGACACTTGGACCACAATAATCTATAGTTTGACCATGAAAGCCGATGGCGGTAATATCTGATTTTTTTATATTGCTGTTTTTAATGAGAGTGTTGACTGATTCGGCTACCAGTTGAATATAAGCCTCATGCGTTTGTAAAAACAACGGTGTTTCACAAAATGTTTTCATATCCATACCGGCGGACAAATATGCTTTTAATGTTAAAAAATTGGCTCTGAGTTGTGGAGGATAGGGATGAGAATAGGCGCAAATATCCGTTATTTTATCATGGTCAAAGCGGGTGAGGACTGTATCAACCGCATCTAAAGAATTGCCCGTCATAATGCCGATATATAACATGAGTTTTTCCTTTATAGTGTACTCAGTGTATGGACTTTTTATCAAAAAAGCAAGTAAAAATCTATTTTTGAATGATGGGTGAATTTTCTTGACAAAAGGGCCTTGGTATGATATTTACATAAGCAGTGTTATTGATATAGGAGAAATACAATGAATCAACAACAAGATGGATTTTTAGAAGAAGAAAAAACTTTTCAAGCTAAACGAGCCGGATGTTTACTGATTTTAGGTTTTATGGTTTTAGAGGCTGTCGCTGTGGCGGCTGGAACGGCATATTATTTAAAGGAAAAAGAAAATGATAAACCGACAGAGCCGGCTAAAATATCGTCCCACAATGCGATATCAAAGCAAGAACGTTCAGAACATACCAGATAAATTTTTTAAAACGAACGTAAAACTAAATTGACGGCACATAAACGATCGCCGTCTTTTTTTGTATCAAAACCAATGGGTTGATTTTCTTGCAAGCGGAACAATTTGGATTCGTGGATGGATTCTACATGTACAAACACATCAGCCCCGCCGTCATTGGGAGTAATAAAACCGAATCCTTTACGGGGATCATACCATTTGACTTTTCCTAATTTCATTTGAATCCTTTATTTTTTTTCTTCAGTGCAACCAGTATACCGAAAAAGGAGTAAAAAATCAAGAAAAATCGGAGAGAGATAAAATAATTAATGAACGTTAAACGGAGTTAAATCATTTTGCAAGGCAACGGCAATAGCTACTTCACGAGAATTAGCATGCCCTATTTTTTCACCATTCGTGTCATAAATCGCCCATACTGTTTTATCCGTTTGTGGTTCCTGCCGAATATAAGCTTCATCACTCATTTGAATGGGGGTATCGCAAAAAGTATCGGAAATAATGCGTTGTTCTTTTATCATTTGGGACCGCCTTTTGCTTCAATAACATGTGTATTTTTGGGTTGATGCGTGATTTTTAAAACCACTTTTTTGGCCTTTTTAATCGGTTTGCGAACAGTAATAACCAATAAGCCATAGGTTAAAGCCACGTTTTCAACCACCATTCCATCGGCTAAAATAAATGTTTTTATAAAAGAACGAGCGGCAATACCCTTGTGGGTGTATCGTTTTTGTTCGTTGTGATCTTGACGACCACGGATAACTAATTCTGTATCTTCTAAGGATACTTCTAAGTCTTGTTCGGTATATCCGGCAACAGCCAAAGAAATTTCCAACGTGTTGTCATCTACCAATTCAATATTATATGGCGGAAAAGAATCGCCGGTACGGGCAACTTTACACAACATATCTTCTAATTCATCAAAACCCAAAAACAGATGAGAATTAAATGGTGTATTATTCATAATCCCCCTCTTTTAAACGTTTGGTTAGTGTTTGAGCATCTTTTCCAAGTTGATTATCCGTTTGTAATAAATAATCAATTTGTTTAACGGCGTGCATAATGGTTGTATGGTCTCTTCCAAAATGCAAGGCAATATCCGGTAAAGATAATGTTGTCAATTGCTTAGCCAAATACATCGCCAATTGTCTGGGGCGAGCAATACGTCTTTCACGGCGGGTGGATTTTAAATCCGATACAGTTAATCCGTAAAATTCGGAAACAACCTTTTGAATGTCCGTAATGTGAACGGCCCGTTCACGAATCCGCAGAACGTCTTTTAATAAACTTTTGACCATTTCTATATTGATGGTGGATCCGATTAATTGAGAATGAGCGACAATTCTGTTTAATGCTCCCTCTAACTCACGAATATTAGAGGTGATTTTTCTGGCCAAATAATCCAAAACATCAAAGGGGACGTTTATTTTCTTTTGTGCCACTTTTTCTTCTAAAATACCGATTCTCAGTTCGTAAGAGGTTGGGTGAATATCTACGACTAATCCTTGAGAAATACGAGCCTTTAACCGTTCTTCAATCCCTTTTAAATCAGAAGGAGCCGAGTCGGCAGATAAAATAATTTTTTTGCCCCTTGCAATTAAGGCATTGAATGTATGTAGAAATTCCTCTTGAGTGGCTTTTTTGCCAAAAATAAATTGAAGATCGTCCACCATTAATACATCAACGGAACGAAAATGATCCCGAAAATCCATAGAAACACCGGCTCGCGTTGCCTTGACAAAACGATGGAAAAATTGTTCGGCAGATAGATATAAGACCGTTTTTTTGGGGTGTAATTCTTGAATACGCCAAGCAATGGCATGCATTAAGTGCGTTTTGCCAAGTCCGACCGAACTGTGTAAATAAAGCGGATTGAATGATGGGTTCATTTCCTCGGCAAATCGTTTTGCAGCAGCATGAGCAAATTCATTCGGCTTACCCACAACGAAAGAATCAAATGTATTGGCAGGATTTAAAAAGGAAGATAATGAATCGCTATCGCTTTCAGTATGCTGATGTACTACCTGTTTTGTTGGGAGAGCAGAAATGAGTTCGGATACCTTTAAGACCGGTCTTGCCGGTTGGGGTGAAACGGATTGTTTTTTTAAGCCAAATTTTAACTCGGTAATATCCGGATTTTGGGTTTGCCACAAAGTTAAAATATGATTAGCATAATTTTTCTTGATTAATTCTTGAACGCATGGCGACGGTGCCATCAAATGCAATTGATGATTTTCTAAACCAGTTGGTACCAATTTTGTTAACCAACGAGAGGCAATACCATCTCCAAGTTCTTGTTGCAGTTGGCCACAAACGGTATTCCATTGTTTAAAAAGTGTATCCGTCATTTTTCTATCCTTACTATGATATGCTGATAGGGTCATCATAAAAAGGATTTTTAAAAAAAGCAATTAACTTTTTGGTTATAAATGTAAATAAAATGTTTGACACAATATATAGTATATTTAAAACAATATGTTGTGTTTTTGACTATATATGGGGTACAAAATTAACTCTTTGTTAATAAAAATAAAGGGGGTATTTAGTGGATTTTGACGACTCTGAAGTAAGGGAAAATCAGAACAAAAATCAAAGGGTTGTCCTTATCATTTTTAGAATTTCAAAAATGGATAATAGTATGGGCGAGGACAAAGAACACATATAGGAAGTTTGAGTGAAAAACAACTTATTAAAGAGAGAATGCGTTAAATAGATTCGTTTTCAGATTCGCTCATTTTGGCTTTTAGGCGTTTTAAATCCTCCCAAGCATACTTTTTATGTGATTGATTTTTCAATAAATATGCTGGAGAAAATGTAGCGGTCATCGGAATCGGTGCCGACAGATTTTCAGATTGATAAGCGTGAAAAGTTCCTCTGGCTCGGGATAAACTATCAATCCCAAGTAAGGCACCGGATGTTAAAGCCCCAAATAACAAAATAAAACGAGGATTTACCAATTCAATATGGCGTTTTACAAAAGGAAGACAGTATGCAATTTCCGCTGGAGTTGGTTTGCGTCCGCCCGGTGCTCGCCATGGGATAAGGGTTGTTAGGTAGCACTCTGTTTCCAAATTTAAGCCGATACCCGCCATCATTTTTTTGAGCAGTTCACCGTGTTCTCCTGTAAAGGGGTGTCCGGCTAAATCATCGGAGGCTTCAGGCATATCCCCGATAATCATTAAAGGAGCAGAGGGAAGGCCACGGGCAAAAACGGTATTAGCAGCCGTTTTTTTGAGAGTGGCAGCCTCAAAAGTATGTAAAAATTGTGAAAGAGAGGCAATATCTGTCGCCGACAGTGCTGTTGTAATAGCCGCTTGAACAACAGTATCTGTTTGTGGCTTGATGGATATTGCATGCGATGTATCGTTTGATGGGATTATTTTTTTTTCTTGTTTTTTTAATCGGTTGATGGGCGTTTCGGATATTGTTTCATCCACCCCCATGCGTGTCAGCCAACGTAATTTTTGATATAGAGTCATTTTTTATCTTCTTTTTGTTATAAAAAGATGATATCATATTTTTCATTAAAATGAAAGTTTTTTATAGATAAGAAAGTTAATAAACGAATGAAAAAAGTTCTTTTTGCTCTTTTTTGTTTGGCGATGGCCTCTATTGGATTTGTTGGTGGTTTGTGGTTTTCTGGATATAAAATGACACCAATGGTTTTATCTAATAGTATCAAATCTGTCAGACATCTTCCCGAAACAGCCGATTTAGGGGCTTATTTGGCCGGTATATTGGCTCGCAACAATCAAGATGTTGAAGAGGCCGCAAATTATTATGAGCAAGCTTATTTGGGGGATCCGAAAAATCCGGAGTTAATTCGTGAAACGTATTTACTCAGCGGATTGGCTGGTCATTTTGATGTTTTTATGCAAACAGCCGAACAATTGGCTGAATACAAAAATTCATATTACGCCCCTTTGTTTTTAGCATCAGCGGCTATAAAACAAGAAAAATATGAGCAAGCATTAAAATTGAGTCCGGTTTTTAATTCTCCCGATTATGCTCAAGGTGTTTTATATGCTGTGATTCGGGCGTGGAGTCATGCGGCACTAGGTCATGATATTCGTGCATTTCAAGCCTTAATTCCCTTAAAAACCAAAGAGGAAATGAAAGGCATTTATTGGTATCAACGTGCTTTAATTGCCATTTATTTAAATCAACCGCAAACGGCTAAGGAAGCATTTGAACAGTTGATTCAACTGGAAATGCCGACAATTACCTCTTTAATGGCTGCCAGATGGTTTTATACCTCTTTAAATGAGTGGACAAACGATAATGCCATGAAGCAAAAATATGAAACGGCCGTTCAAAAAAACAATGCGTTAGGGGAAATATTGGTTACACGGGCGGATGAATTTCAAGGTGTGTCACCAACATTTGGGGTAGCGGATACGTTCTTTTTGATTTCCACTGTTTGGGATGGGCAAGGTAAATCAGCCGAAACCGGATTAATGTTTAATCAATTGGCTTTATATTTAATGCCAGAGAGCAATGTTTACAAAATTTGGGGTGGCGAACAATTTGAGGCAATAGAGTATTATACCGAAGCGAATAAATTATATGATTCGGTTAATCCGACGTCTGATACCATTTTGTTTAAAAAAGCACTGAATTTTATGATGATGAATCAAATGGATGAGGCAGAAAAAATTTTACTTTGGCTGTCCCAACGAATGCCCTCTCATGTGATGTTAATGACAATGCTGGGTAATTTGTATCGTGATACGAATCGCTTTCAAATGGCGGAACAAAAATATAACTGGGTGTTGGAACATATAAATGGTGCGGATAAAAAGGAGGTGGCTCGTGTGTATTTTATGCGAGCCGTTGTCCAAGATAAAATGGGCCATAAAGAAAATCGGGATGATAGTTTATTGCAAGCGTTAACAATAACACCGAATGATTCTGAAATTTTGAATTATTTGGGCTATGTTTGGTTAGATGAGGAAAAAAATATATCTGAAGCAATGCAATATATTTATCGTGCCCATCAATTAGCCCCAAAAAAGCCACATATTTGGGATTCGCTTGCATGGGGATATTATCGTCAAGGGGAATATCAAAAAGCGTTAAGTTTTGCTGAGAGGGCGGCAGATATGATACCGTATAGTGCTTTGGTTCAATCTCATTTGGGGGATATTTATTTAGCGCTTGGACGTAAGCGAGAAGCAGGTTATCAATATCATAAAGCATTAAATTTAAAAGAAGATATGACCGATAATTTGAAGGGGCAATTACTCCAAAAAGTATCTGTTCAGTGATTTTTTGGGGGTGCAATATACAAAAAATACGAATCTGATTCGGAAAAATAATCAGATTATAAAGTAAAAACGGTGTTTTTATCTTTTTTTATAGGATTGTTTTTATGTTTTTTAGGGAATAAGAAGGGGAAAATATCGGTTGATTATCTAAATACCACACGAAAAATAATATGAAAATCAATTGAATGTCAAAAAAATGCATTTTTATTGAAAAAAGTTCAAAAAAGTTGTTGACATTTGTTTTGAATTGGTATAATATCCCACTCACCGCCGCGAAAGACGGCAAGTTCTTAAGACATAGTGAATAATGTAAAGAAGAGACGGATGCACGGGCAGTTGTTGGCTGTTTTAGGATAGACGAGGCTGTTAGTGCATTGGAACTATGAGACGGACTGGTTAAGAATAATCAGTGAAGTGTATAGGCAA
>JAFXFY010000200.1 GCA_017513365.1 Alphaproteobacteria bacterium
CGTCGTCCACAATGGTGTCGTCGTTGTATTTGTTGTTGTATTCGGTATTGTTTGTGGCGTGGTTGTATAGGTTGTTGTTGTTCCTGTTGTTGTTTTTAATGGTGTAGTCGTTGTTATTGTTGTTGGCGGGACAGTTGTTGTGGTTGTTGTAGGTCTTCTATCTTCTATTAATTTAGCGTCATATAAAGGAATATATCCTACTTGCCATCCATAACCACAATCATAATTGTAGTTAACAAACGAACCTGCAGCCGAATTCTTACCTACCCATCCGGAGCATCCAATACTATCTAAATCTGTTTTAGAACCATTTTCATAAACATTAACCCAGCTTTTGTTTAGATAAAATTGATAATCATAGGTTCCATTCGCTAATATTATATACCCAAGTTGACGATCGTAAGCCATTGCTGATGTGGAAGATAAAAGGCTAATACTGCATACTATTACTGTAGTTGCTAACGTCGAAAAAGAGATTTGATTTTTCATAATTGTTACTCCTAACTATTTTAATTATCTCATTACTGTAAAATTTACTATTCAGATCGTCTACGACAATATAATTCACATTTATTATATTCTTCTTTTTTTACACACACACCGGATATTATTTCTTGTCCCGGATAGCAGTCACAAGTATTTGGATTGGCTCTTTTGGGGGTTGTATCAGGATCACATACACAACTTCCATCTATACAAATATGGTCGCTATCACAGACTGGATCACATACATTTATAACTTCTTTTTCAAAATTAAGAGCGTTAAAATAAAAGCTGATACGTTGTTTGTTAAATGCACAAATAGAGGTATCTCCCTCAAATTCTACTTCATCACCAAAAGAATTATCGGACTTTTCTTCACTGACGGTAATTAATTCTACTTCGGCATTTCCCATTTCTAACGTTCTGATACATACGCCTTTTGTAACCGAATATGCGTCAACGACAAAACCGTTTTCTTCAATATCTTTTGAGGCCGCCATCTCAAATGGATTTTGATCATCTGAAATATTAACGGGAATTTCTTCTTCATCTGCAAAATCCTTTAATCCATCCTTGTTATCAATTATCACAACTGAGGCATGTAATTTTACTGCCTTCCATAAATCGTTGGATATTTTTTTATCAATGGCATATCTGAAGGCTTCTAATGCACCAATACTCAAAATACCGATGATTGTTAAAACCCCCAATATTTCAACCATAGAACGACCCGTTTCATTCATTTTATTTTTAGAAGATATATTGGTTGGCAGTAAATTAAAGTGCATCATAATCCCCTTTCTTTTTGTATCTACAGCAAAGATACGATGTTTTATTGTAAAAAATAATAAATCTTATTTTTGAACTATTACATAAAATAATCAAAAGTTCAACTATCAATTAAAAAAATATTTTCATTTTTGTATTTTTTGTAAGAGTAATCTGAGTTTTTTTGGGTTCTTATTCCTTACCAATTTGTTAACAAGATGTTTTTTTTACTTGCAAAGGCTTTTTTATTTCGTTAAAAAGTATAAAATATGTTTTGTTTTTTTATAGAAAGGATATCTCATGGACGCTTATACGCATGCAAAAAATCGTAAAAAACCAACGGCTAAGGACTTACAACACCTGATTGAATGGCATTTAAAATATTCTTTATGTAAACGTGTGTGTGAAGCCCATAAAGAACATCTGTTTACGGCTTTGGCTTTGGCTGTACGTGATTTGTGTGTGGATGGTATGTTTAAAACAGCCGCTCGCCATAGTTCTAAAAATCCAAAACGTATTTATTATTTGTCTTTGGAATATTTGTTGGGGCGGTTGTTGCCAAATAATATGTACAACTTTGAAATTATGGATTTGCTGGATGATGTCAAATTGGATAACCCGATACCGCTTAAAGATGTGATAGATTGTGAATATGATCCGGCCCTTGGTAATGGTGGGTTAGGGCGTTTGGCCGCATGTATTTTGGATTCTATTGCTACGCAAGGATTACCAGGATATGGATACGGTATCAACTATCAATTCGGGTTGTTTAAGCAATATTTTGAAAACGGATGGCAAAAAGAACGTGCCGATGCTTGGTTGGATAGAAGTTCTCCATGGCAAATTGAACGAGCTGATAGATCTCATTTGATGCAATTGGGTGGACGGATTGAATATGTTGAAAAAGATGGTATGCGTGAACCACGTTGGGTGGATACAAAACAGCTCATCGGTATTCCGTTTGATATGCCGATTGTAGGATACGGTGGTAAAACAGTTAACTATTTGCGGTTATTTTCTGCCAGAGCCGTCAATACATTAGATATTGAAGTTTTTAATAAGGGGGGGTATGTTGAAGCTGTGCAAAAAAATATTACGGCTGAAACAATTTCAAAAGTGTTATATCCGTCCGATGATGTGGAATCGGGTAAGTATTTGCGTCTGATTCAACAATATTTCTTTTGCTCTTGCGTGATTAACGATATTGTACGTCGTTTTATGGAAACACATTTGGATATGAAACAATTGCCGGAAAAAGTCGCTATTCAATTAAACGATACGCACCCGACTTTGGCGATTGTAGAACTCATGCGTGTGTTGTTAGATGTTTATCATTTGGATTGGCAAGATGCCTTTGATACGGTTCGTAAAACAATGGCTTATACAAATCATACGTTATTGCCGGAAGCTTTAGAAAAATGGCCGGTGCGTATGTTTGAACAATTCTTGCCACGTCATTTGTTGATTATTTATGAAATCAATGAATGGTTAATGAAACAAGTACGTGATAAATACCCAGGTGATACCAACAAATTATATCATATGTCCATTATTGAAGAAGGACACGAAAAGAAAATTCGTATGGCTCATTTGGCTATTGTCGGCAGTTTTTCCGTCAATGGTGTGGCCGAATTGCATAGCGAATTGGTCAAACATAACTTGATGCCAGATTTTTATGATTTGTGGCCGGAAAAATTCAATAACAAAACGAATGGCGTAACCCCACGCAGATGGTTATTGGAGGCTAACCAAGGATTGGCTCAGTTAATCAGCTCTCAAATCGGTGATGGTTGGATTACGGATTTAGCCGAACTCAGCCGTTTAGAACCTCTTGTATCCGATAAAAAATTCTTGAAAAAATTGGATGCCATTAAGCATGAAAATAAAAAACGACTTGCTAAGTTAATTGATGAAACAATAGGTGTTC
>JAFXFY010000201.1 GCA_017513365.1 Alphaproteobacteria bacterium
ACTCTGACAAAAGACATGATAAAAGCTGAGGCAGCAGCGAAAGAAATTACCGAACAAGTTAAACAAGCCGCTGATACGGCTGTGGCGATTGGTAGTGATTTCAGTTTGTCTGAACCGTTAAAACCGGCAAATGTGAATTCAACCATACCGCCAGAGCAACAAATGTCCATCATACCGGAAAATGTTATGAAGTTGTTAAAGGTAGAAGATGAAACATCTGAACCTGATTCGGTAGTTGTGCAAGAGGAAATTAAAAAAATTGCTTTTGTGAAAACGAAAACACCGGAATTACGAAAATTAACTCGCAATCAACAAAATGTATTGTTGTTGAAGGTGGCTTCCAGTGGATATGCAACAGCAAATGCATCGTTTATAAAATCCGAAAAAGCAACGGAAGACAATCAAAAAATGGCTGAGGAAATTGCCAAAGCAACCGATCATATCGGGTTGTGGAATAATATGGCAAAATTACAATTGGCTATGGTGCATAAGCAAGGGGAAGTGATGCATCTTAGAACACGGATGTTGGAAACGATTTCGGCTCAGGCCTTAATTGGGGCAGAAGCGTTAAAGGATGTATCAAAGATTGATGTGGCAAGTGATGCTACTTCTTCAGATAATCAAGCACAATAAGGAGGACGTCCCATGAATAAACAGTTATTTTTCTTATTGACAAGTTGTGCGGTTGTTGCGTTTGCAGGTGTTGCAAATGCAATAGAAGTTAACGTAGATGATAAATTTATTGGTTCTTATGAAGAATGGCAAAAAGCTCTGGGTGAACAATATAAAAATTTGACACCAGAACAATTACAGCAATTGGCTAATAAAGCATATGTTTTAGATGAGGCTGGTAATTTAATAGAGTCGGGGCAAGAGGCTGTTTCAAAAGAATTTCAAGAACAAGTTTCTCAACTGGGTAATGCACTTTCGGACAGTTCTTCCAATATCATGGGAAAAGCTCAAGATGCCATTGGACTAGGGAATGTTTCTGAATTACAAAATACAATATCTTCGTTAAATACATCGTTGGATCAGATGGGGGCATTGTCTTCTCAAGTTGATACAATGCTGGGCGGTGTTCAAAGCGATGCATTGAATGCCATAACCGGAGGAGCCGGACTGACAGATGCAATGAATTTAAGCTCTCAAGTTGGAGCTCAATTAACCGGTGCCATGGAGTTAATGAATAATCCGCAATCCTTGGTAACAATGGGGTTGGGATATATCGGTTGGGATCAAATCACGAATTTATCCATGGGGGCTGCCATGGATGCCGTGACGGACTTTATGAGCGCTCCGACCGTTGGTATTCCAGTTATGGAAGGTGGTTTTATTGCATCAAATGCTGCGGATAAAGCCGCGAAAGCCGAGACGGCAGCTGTTAATAATAAGGTATCTGATGAAAAACAAAAACAATTGGATGCTGTCGGTTCTCGTCCGTCTACACCAGCAGGTCCAGAGGTGGCTGCGGCTCCTGATGCCGATACGAATCCATCAATAGATTCTTGTCCGGCGTTGATGGCCTCTTATCCGAGACAATCCAATAAAGCGTATGACTTTTTAAAGATTAATTATTTGGATGCCCAGCCGGCTGTTCAACATGCTACTATACAAAAAACTATGGCTGCTGCCGTTCCATATGTGGAAAATGCTTTCTTTTTGAAACCGGATGACATGACATCTGAAAAGCAAGCAGCCATGAAAAAGAAACGTGATAAATATTTGGCTGATATGGTGGCAGATGTTTTGACATTTAATATCGGTGTGCAACAAAATTTGGTTGAAGATGCGATGAGTATTCCAACGGCTCCAACCAGTGGATGTAATTTTATCGATGATTTAAATGTCAGTACAATGATTATGATTTCTACGGCAAAACAAACAATGGCCGATATCGCTTTGCAAATTCAGCTGTTGGAATTTGAAGGTATTCACCGTGTGAGTGGTACCGATATGGAATTGTTGGATAAACCGGAAGAAAAAGATGATAAGAAAGACAACAAATAGAATAGGAAAGGAAAAACAGCCATGAAGAAAATATTATTATTTACAACTGCGGTTGCTTTGACTTTAAGTGTTGTCATTGCACCTGTGAAAAAGGCAGATGCTTTTATTTGCGGTATTCCTTGCTTATTGCAAATGGGGGGGCAAGTTATTACCGATATGAAAAATCAGGTTGAACGTATTTCTAGTGGTGTTGAAGAAACCGTTCAAGGTTGGTTATCCGAGGGTAATACAATGTTGCGAGAGTTTTTATCAGACGGGATGACTGCTGGACAAGGTCCTTCAGCTGGTAAAGGAACATCTTCAGGGGCTAATTCTGGTGGCTCTTCAGCTGGTAAAGGAACAGGTGCCGGACGTGTCGCATCAGTAACGAATTTAGCCGCATCTGAAACGGGTCTTGCCACACATGAA
>JAFXFY010000202.1 GCA_017513365.1 Alphaproteobacteria bacterium
GATTTGAACGGTTTTACGGGCCGGCACTTCAAATACTTTTTTACCACCCACAGATAACATTTCGGCCGAAAATCCAAATGGTTTTTCTTGAGAGCCACAATCAATTTGAATGCCGTCATATTTGGCAATCGGGTGTGTGGGCGTTATAGTAATAACATGATTAAAGATTTTCTCAACCGTCCCGATATTCAGACCTCTGTGTCCCACAAAATCGGGGTCAATTACATTTTTATTTTTCCCTTTCAAATGCAGTGTTGTCCAAGGGCGAGAGAAAATCTGCTTAATGTTATCGGCCAACGAAATATCGGTCCGTCCTGTATCTAAAATACGGCGGTAATAATCTACGACGGCAGCCACATACAGAGCACTTTTTTTACGCCCTTCAATTTTTAAGGATAGTCCCTTTAATTTTAGAACCTCTTTTTCCAAAGCCAAATCTTTCATAGAAAAAAGATGACCTTGCCGGCCGTCTAACTTAAACGTATCACGGCACGAATACACGCATTTTCCACGGTTAGCAGAACGAGTTGTTTGAAAGGAGGAAAAGGAACATAATCCACTGTAAGAATAACAAAGTGCCCCATGAATAAAGGTTTCAACCTCTATCCCACAGTTATCCTTAATATGTTTGATTTCGGATAGAGATAATTCTCTGGCCGTTACAACACGGGTAAAACCCATTTTTTTAAGAGCCAAGGCACCTTCTAAATTATGAATAGCCATTTGCGTACTGGCATGTAATTCCAATGACGGAAAGCGTTTTCGGACAATGCGAGCAATCCCGAGGTCTTGAACAATAACGGCATCAACACCTGTATCTACACACGTTTGTAAGCCCAGCATAACTTCGTCCAATTCGCTTTCTTGAACCAATGTGTTCATAGCAACATAAACTTTACGATCGATACTATGTGCATAGGCGACAAATTCATCTAATTCGGATTGTGTAAAGTTAATGGCTTCGGCACGTGCGGAAAATTTGGGCAATCCTAAGTAAACGGCATCGGCACCGTAATAAAGGGCCGCATATCCGGCTTCAATATCACCGGCCGGAGCAAGCAGTTCAGTTGTTTGAGTCATGTTGTCTTTGTGTTTTCAGATAATCAAAGGGGTTAAATGTTGTATGGGAAGCAACCAAAAACGGTTGACGCCACCTATCGGTTATTATTTCACTTATTTTTTTTGCAATTGTGAAATTATTGGCTGATAAGTAATACTTATTTGGATTTTGTTCAACCAAAAATCCGGCTAAATCCACAGATAATAATGTTGACCAATTCGGATTTGTTTTACATACTTTTGCACGACCCGCCTGCATTAAAGTAGATAGCATCATGATATCTTTCATATCCGATGGCCATTCGTTGAACAATAACTTAATATCCATATCCGGATTCATTAGCTGAGGCATTAATCCGCGATAAACACACAAATGTTCGGGATGAACAGTCGCATAAATTCGTTTTTTTGCATGACGACATGATACGTCAATCCATAAAGGAGCATATTTTTTTGTTTTTATAATTCCTGTATCTTTTTTATAAATGATACGTTGGTACAATGTGTGCATCATTGTACGTTTCATGGGTAAAAATTCTTCTTCGGTCATTTTTTCCTCTCCAAAAATATGACCATCATTATATCAATATGTTATAAAAATGTCAAGGATTAAAGGATGTCAAGTGTTCCTTTGGTTGCATCTAAACGGGCCTTGGCCCCGATTGGGAAAATCGTTCCTTTAATACCATGCCCATAGGGAAATCCTTTTACTACAGGAATATGTAAATGAGAAAAGTGTTCTGTTAAAACGGCATTAATATCGCCATCATTTTTATCTTTTGATATGCACTTATACCAATCCCCCAATACGACCCCATTGATTTTATCAAAAATACCGGCTAAGCGCATTTGTGTCAGCATTCTATCTATCCGATAGGGTTCTTCTGAAACATCTTCTAATACTAAAATGGTGTTTTTAAAATTAGGTTCGTATGGCGTACCGATTAAGGATGTAATTAATGATAAAGTTCCACCCATTAAACGACCGGTTGCTTTTCCTTTTTTTATAGGCGTTAATCCTTGCCAGCTGATTTTTTTGCCCGATAGAGCCGATTCAAATGTTTTTTCAAGGCCAATATTTATTTTATCTTGTAAAAAGCTGGCTTGTATGCCCGAATAAGAGACGAGCTTTGATTTTTTCCATAGGGCCAATTGTAGGGCCGTTGCATCGGAAAATCCAAAAAGAGGTTTTTTATGTTTTGCAATAAATTTATAATCAATTTTATCCAACAATCTAGCACTGCCGTATCCCCCTCTTAACGTCATAATGGCATCAACAGATTTGTCTATAAAGGCCCACATAATATCATCGGCACGGACCTCATCAATACCCGCTAAAAATCGTTCTTTATCAAAAGCCGCTTGTCCATAAATTGGTTCATATCCGTATTTTTTGAGTGCTTCGGCAATTTTTTGTGTGTCCAATTCCTGAGTGGGAGAAGATGGAGAAATAATGGCTATTTTTTTCATAATTCAAGCTCCTTGAACGGTTTTGAAAATTTCCTGAGCAAAATCGGATAGGGAATCATCTCTGGCCCCCATAACGACAATTTTATCACCCGATTTGATTTGGCCAGACAGATAAGTTAAAATATCCGTTCTGTTGGGGATATATACAGCTTGTTTACCCATTTGTGCCAATGGAGTGATGACATCTTCGGACGAAATGTCTTTGGCTACTGTTCCTCCGACATAATAAATATCGGGCATAATTAAGGTTAAATGCTCATCCATTATATCGGCAAGAACATGAATGAATTCATCTTTCATTAATCGCATCGGGGCAAAACCATGTGGCTGATAGATGGCAAAAATGTGTCCCCCGTAGGATTTTAAAGCCGATAGTGCTGCCCGAATTTTTTCCGGATTATGGGCGTAATCATCATAGACGGTTATATTATTCGTTTCACCGATTTTTTGCAGACGTCGTTTTGTCCCTTTAAAGGAATTTAAGGCCTTTAAACTATCGGATATGGAAATGCCGGCATGTAAAGAGGCACCGATGGCGGCTAAGGCATTGGCTACATTGTGTTCACCAATCATGGGCAGAGTTGTCCATTCTCCATTTAGCTTAAAGCTGACTCCTCCTTCTAAAGGGGTAATATTGGTAGCCATTAAATCGGCTGGGGCTCCATTGGTTGAAAAACGGATAATGTTAGGGTGAACTAAGTGTAGTTTTGCCGTTTCTGGACAATCAGCATTAATCACAATCCCATGACGGGTACGATTTAAAAAATCTTCAAATAACGGTCTGATTTTATCCAGTTCAAAGTGATCTAGTGAAATATTGGAAACAACGCTGATGAACGGATTGTATTTTTCAATGGAACCATCTGATTCATCGGCTTCAATCACCAAATGAGAACCGTTTCCAAAAATAAGGTTAGAGCAAGGCATACTGTTATAGGTGTTTAAAGATATACCGCCGTTAATCATAGTTGGTGAAAATTTATTTTTATACAAAATGTGGCTGGTCATAGCTGTAATGGAGGTTTTGCCACATGTTCCACCGATGGAAATACCTTTGTAAGCGTGAAAAATCTCAGCCAGTATTTCGGGGCGTTTTTTAATGGTTAAGCCCAACTCAACAGCCTTTTTAATATTCGGTATGGTATCTTCTACTGCACGGGTAACGACGAAACAATCAACATCAGTTGATACAC
>JAFXFY010000203.1 GCA_017513365.1 Alphaproteobacteria bacterium
CCTTTTGAGCATAAATTAGTCCGATTTGAGCCAACACGATCATATTGTCTTTATATTTTTCATAAAATGACAAGGCCTCATCCAAACGACCTTGTTTTTGTAAAACTGAAGCCAATGCCAATGCATAATTATCTTGGGTTGGATATAATTTCACAGCTTGATACAACAAATCCGAAGCCGGCTCTAATGCCCCCGATTGAAATGCAATTAACCCAAGCAAATATAATCCATCGCCATGTGTTGGTTCAATATTTAAGACACGACGAACCAACTCCTCGGCCTCATCAAATCGCCCTTCATTATAGGCTGAAAAAGCGGTATCTAAAAAGCTGTCAATTTCATTCATCATCAATAGATCCTCTGCGTCCGATAACCATTTCTCGGTTAATGTTAACACATTCTATCAATCCAAAACCAAAAAATAACGTTAACATTGCCGTACCACCATACGATACCAATGGTAAGGGCACACCAACCACCGGCATTAATCCCATCACCATTCCCATATTAATAAAAACATATAATGCAAAGTTAATTGTCAAACCAAATGCCAATAATTTACCGAAAAAGTTATTACATCTGAGTCCGATAATAAAACCATAAGTAATAATAACACCATATAAAAATAATAAGAATAACGAGCCAATTAAGCCAAATTCTTCGGATAATACCGTAAAAATAAAGTCCGTTTGTTTTTCCGGCAAGAAATTCAACCGACTTTGAGTACCCTCCATAAAACCTTTGCCAAAAACACCTCCGGATCCTAATGTAATTTTGGATTGCATAATATGGTATCCGGCCCCTCTGGGATCACTTTCCGGATTTAAAAAGGTCAGAACCCGTTGTTTTTGATAATCATGTAAGCACATCCATAAAACAGGTATAGATACTAATCCACCTAACCCAACAACCACAAATTTCCAAATTTGAACACCTACTAAGAAAAACAAAGCCACCGATGCAAACACCAGCATTAAAGCCGTTCCCAAATCGGGTTGCAATAAAATAAGTGAAACTGGTACCCCCATTAACATCAGAGGTGGTATCATAAAACGAATAGAGCGTACTTCATCTAAACTTGCCCCATGAAAATATCTTGCCAATGCCAGTACTAAGGCAATTTTCATCACTTCAGAGGGTTGAACCTTGACAAATCCTAAATTCAGCCACCGTTGAGCCCCCATACCGACATGACCAAAAAATTCAACACCTAATAATAAAACAAGAGCCAATCCATAAATTAAATAGGCATGCTTCATCCATAATCTTAAATTTGTCAGTGATATGAAAAATAAAATGCCTAAGCTCATCAAAAAACGTAAAAATTGTTTACTGGCCCACGGATCCCAATTTCCGTTGCCGGCAGAATACAACAACATCAATCCAATAAAAACAACTAAACAAATCAAGGCTAAAAACGGCCAAGAAAACAACCGTATCTTATCCATCAAAGACAGATTATAATTTTTTAAATAACAGTTTCTATCCTTAAAAAAACTCACTTTTTATTTTCCTTTTTCTTTTGAGCATCTTCATATTCTAATCGTAAAACTTCTTGCAACATTTTGGAAGCAATCGGAGCGGCAGTTTTGGCTCCTCCTCCTCCGTGTTCTACAACAACAGCGACGGCATAGCGTGGTTTATCTACCGGAGCAAAGGCCACAAACATGGCATGATCACGATATTTCCAAGGCAGTTCATCTTGAGATTTAATCCCCTCTTGGCGTTCTTTTAAGCTGATACGACGTACTTGCGTACTAGCCGTCTTACCGGCCATTTTTTGCCCTTTATAGGTAAATCTTGAACCGTATGCCGTCCCTTCCTTTTCATTTACGACAGCATTCATCCCTTTATACACCACATTTAAATGGGACTTAGGAATCCCTAAAAGTGATACGTTATCAGTTGCTTTTGCATCTTTTTTAATCAATGTTAATGGCACATCATTTACACCATTTGCAACAACTGTTATCATTTTAGCCAATTGAACCGGTGTGGCATTCAAAAACCCCTGACCAATACTCAAGTTAAGTGTATCTCCCATACGCCACCCATCACCCTTTACAGCTTCTTTCCAATCACGAGAGGGTAATAAGCCTTTCTTTTCTCCAAAAAGTTCAATACCTGTTAAACGTCCAAACCCTAACTTATTCGCCATTTGCACAATCTTATCAACACCAATATCTTGAGATTTTTCATAATAAAAAACATCACAGGAATGTTTTAGGGCCTCTACAGCATTAACCGGACCATGACCTGCCCGTTTCCAACAGTGAAACAATTGATTCCCCAGCTTTGTTCTCCCTGTACATTTGACCCGAGTATTGGCTGTCATATCTTTACTGCCCAATCCCGCTAAAGTTAAAACAATTTTAAACGTAGACCCCGGCGAATATAACCCGGCAATGGCTTTATTTTGCAGAGGTGTTTTGGGATTTTCAGATAATTTTTTCCAATTTTTAACCGATAAAGGGACTGTAAACAAATTCGGATCAAAAGACGGAGCCGAAACCAATGATAAAATTTCACCAGTACGAACATCTGTTAAAATCAATGAGCCGGATTCTTTACCAAAAATTTCCAATCCATATTTTTGCAAACGACTGTCAATTGTTAAATGAACATCTTCCCCCGGAACAGGCGGTGTATCTTCTAACACCCGAACAGACCGTCCATAAACATTCACTTCAGTTTTTCTGATACCAGGTTTTCCTTGTAATTTTTCTTCAAAAGCTTGTTCAATCCCCAGCCTGCCAATACGATACCCTGGCAAATCAAACAGCGGATTTTCTTTGTCTCCTTCTAAATCTTTATCATTCAATAGGGATACATACCCCACGACATGTGTTGAACTATCGCCAGCCCCATAATATCGGTTAATCCCCTCTTCAATCACAATACCATCTAAATCCGGGGCATTAAGTTGCAACAAAGACATTTCCTCAAAAGTCAAATTATCCTTAATCCGTACCGGCATAAAGGCCCGTTTACGAGAAATATCCCGTTCAATACGTTTATTTTCATCATCTTCTAAAGGTAATAAGTCATTAAAGCGTTTCAGTGTTTTTTTATAATCTTTTGCTTGTTCTTTAATTAAAACGGCTTGGAATGTTTTTTTATTTTCGGCTAATTTCACACCATTTCTGTCATAAATATAACCACGAGGAGCTAAGGTCAAACGAACAGACAACC
>JAFXFY010000204.1 GCA_017513365.1 Alphaproteobacteria bacterium
GAAGATTATACCGAAGATAATCTGATTGTTTTTGATGTTGGGATACAGAAGAAAATCCCACAACAAGTGTGTCAAACGATATTTGATACTTTTTATACACAAGCCTTTCAAATAGATATTAACGATAAAGTGGCAAATACCTCTGCGGATTGTGTTCAAGAAAATACAATGACATTTTATTTTGATTACGGCAGTTTTTCACCCAACGGTTGTAAAAACGATTCGGATTGCGGAGACGGCCGTTATTGTGATACGGATACGGGCTTTTGTTTCTGGGGTGGCAAACCGGAAAGCTCATATATAGTCTGTACAACAACCAATGAATGTTGTGTAGAAGGGGGTAGTCCATACACCAAAAACGGAGCTGATTGCACCTTATCGGATGGAACAATTGGCCAGTGTAATTTTGGCGAATGTTCAGTCAAAGGGTGTACATACGATGAAAATAAATGTACAGGGGTTGGTGTATATTGTGACAGTCCGAGTGGCATTTGTGAAGAGGCTTTTCCAAATGGAACTACCGGCTGGTGCCGAAAGGCAGATTTTTTAAAACTTGACGTTGGTGGTAAAACATATTACGTATCGCACTATAATATGACCTGGTGGAACGCGGATGCAGCGTGTAAGGCGTTAGGCAAAAGCCTGCTGAGCGTTGATGATTTGGTCAGCGGTTGGAACGGCAGTAGTACCGGCGAGCACACAAAAACAGCCTTACTGGAGGCTTTGTTAAGCGAGTTAGGAGGTCACTACGAAATATGGACGAAAGACTTGATAAATAATAACTGTGGGGTGTTCCTCGTCAACACGGACGGTAGCGTCTTCAGTTACAACCGTGGCGGCTACGGCAGCGGCACCTTCGCTGTGTGTCAGTAGGGTTTGTTTGTCCGGCTTTTAAAACGGACTTTATTCTTTCGCCGGCATACATACGTGTCGGCGAATTTTATTTCAATCCAATTTTTAAAAACTTACCATACGTTATAATGGATTTTGTTTTCTTCAAAACGCTCTGGGGTTTCTTTATCCTTTAACGGCGTTCCGACAACTATTAATCCATACATATCTACACTCTCGGGTAAATTCAGCCACTGAGCAATTTGTTTTACCCATGGCTCATCAGAATAAGTACCGCAATAACAGGTGCCATATCCTAAATCGTGTGCCGCTAACATCAGGTTTTGTGTTGCCAATGCCACATCAATTGGCGCATAATTTGAATAGGCTTCGGCCCTATTACCACATACAGCCACCGCCGTACCGGCTTCGGTAATAAATCCGGCATACGGATGAATTTCACGAATTTGTTCTAACGTCTGTTCATCCCGAATAACAACAAATTCCCACGGTCTTTTATTCATTGCCGACGGAGCATACATGGCAGCCGTTAAAATGGTTTTTAAATCTTCGTCCGTAATGGTTTTTGTTGCATCATACTGACGAACGGACCGTCGTCCCATAATGGCTTTCATTAATTCCATAAAGTCCTCCTTATGCGTCTTTATTGCCTTTTGCAGATTTAAGTTGTCCACAGGCCGCCATAATATCTTCCCCACGAGACCGACGAACAGGAGCCGCAAACCAATTGTCTTCCAAAATTTTAGAAAACTTCTTAATCGTTTCTTTATCAGATGGTTCAAACGGCGCCCCATCCCATTTATGGAAAGGAATAAGGTTAAATTTAACCTCTAATCCCTTTACAAGGTCCATTAATTCCTTGGCACATTCCGGCGTATCGTTAATACCCTTTAACATCACGTATTCCATTGTGATATATTGACGGCGTTCACATCTGCGTTGATATTCTTTACAAGCCTCAATCAATTTTTCCAACGGATATTTTTTATTAATCGGCATAATGCGATTACGAATCTCATTATTAGGCGCATGCAAGCTGACAGCCAATTTCACGCCCAAATCTGCCAAAGCAGGAATATTATCAGCCATACCCGCCGTAGATACCGTAATTTTACGTTTAGAAATACCGATACCGTCCCCATCCATCAAAATTTTTAAGGCCTTAGACAAATTATCAAAATTATACAACGGTTCGCCCATACCCATCACAACAATGTTAGATAAAAACCCTGTCTCATCAGTTGGCGTGGGCCATTCGTTATAACTGTCTCTAGCCGTCATAAATTGCCCGACAATTTCACCGGCCGTTAAATTACGCATTAACTTTTGAGTACCCGTATGACAAAATTTACACCCTTGCGCACATCCGACCTGCGTAGAAATACACACAGCGCCTCTATCCTCTTCCGGAATATAAACGCATTCCACTTGTTTGCCATCGGCAAATTCCACCAACCATTTGCGTGTTTTATCAACAGATGTTTGTTCTGTCACAATTTTGGGATGATCGGCCGTATATAAATCTGCCAATTTTGCCCGAAAATCTTTAGCCAATGTCGTCATTTGACTAAAATCTGTTTTCCCTTGATGATACAACCAATGCCACAATTGTTTTGTCCGAAACGGCTTTTCGCCAATAGATACCAATTCAGCATTTAATTCATCAAAGGACAAGCCTATTAAATTCTTTTTCATTATCGTCCACAAGCCTCATTTATTGCATTATACGCTTTTGAAAAACCCTTTAAAGAAAATGTATCTGTGATTTTTGTCCCTCGCTTAGATGTTCCATTTACATACGCATTAGAACCGGCAACCATATCTTTAACCAAAGAGGCATCCGTTTTATCATCTTTAGCCCATGCCATGTCCTCTACCGGCATTAGGGTAATTGCTTTTTTCTTATCAATCCGAATGTTGGGTTTACTGCCTTTTTGATAGGTAAAACCAGCCGTCATACTGACCACATCATATGTTTTTTCGGCCGGTCTATGCGTAATTGTCAAAAATACATCATCACGAGATGTATATTTACCCTTAGATTCTGTTGGTTCGGCTGCCATATAACAAACCTTACCCGTGCCATCATGAAACACATACGCCGTCCACATTCCAAACGTTCCCAAAATATTACTTTGGGGCGTTGGTGTTGAAATACTTTTCACAGATATCAACAAACATAAGGCAGAAACGCAAACAAGTATTTTTTTCATAAAGAGCTCCTTTTTTCATCAGACAGTTTACAAAAAAGCATTAAAAATAGCAAGTCTTTTTTAAAAAGAGACCTTATCTAAAGACTTTAAAACGTTTATCAATCGGTTCAAAAGATTTATCATTTGGCTCTTGTTCAATACTACCAAACGGCATTTGAGCAATTAATCGCCAAGTTTTAGGCGTATCAAACATACGATGCACTTGCTCATCTATCAAGGGATTATAATGTTGCAAAGAGGCCCCGATATTTTGTTCGGCCAACACAGACCACACCATATATTGCACCATGGCATTACCATGTTCTGCCCAAACCGGAAAATTATTCGCATACGTGGGCATCCGTTTTTTTAAGGCCTCAATAACGGCCTCATCTTCAAAGAACAAAACCGTTCCAATACCAGAAGTAAATGATGCTATACGCTGTTTTGTTGCCTCAAATTTATCTGCCGGCACAATTTTTTGAAGGACTTGTTCAACCATATGCCAAAAAGCTTGGTAAGACTCACCATACAAAACAATAATCCGAACAGATTGAGAATTAAAAGCTGACGGGGCATTTTTTAAACAATGTTGAATCATTTGAGTAATTTCATCTTGCGTTAATTTAATATGCGCTCCCAAAGAATATACAGAACGGCGTTTTTCTATGAGTGTTTGAAAATTGGACATATTTCCTCCTTTTTTATTATTATGTATATAATTCATTTTGTTTTGGCAAGATACTTCAACTATTTAGTGAGTGTTTTTTTAGAATTTTCATAAAAATAACCTTTTATTTTCAAAAAGTTATAAAAAAACATATATTTTTACAAAAAAAATACTTGATTTTTATATTTTTATCCTGTATAAATATGGTCATTCCTCTTGACCCCATCGTCTAGA
>JAFXFY010000205.1 GCA_017513365.1 Alphaproteobacteria bacterium
ATAAAGCCCGGAATCACACGGTGGAATTTCACACCATCATAAAAACCTTGGCGAGTGAGTTCTTTAATTCTGGCCACATGGTTTGGGGCAATTGTCGGATCCAATTTAATCACAACTTGACCATAATCTAAATCCATTAAAAGTGTATTTTCTTTATCTGTCATTGTTTGAGCTCCTGCAGTTGTTGTAAAAAATAATAAAACAGCCATTAAGACCTTTGAAAAGTATTTCATATTTCCTCCTTACTTACTTTTCTTATGATGTGCACATTTATTACAATGGCACTTTGTATGATTTTGCACGCTTTGTTCATGCTCAGCCGTTTGGCATTTTTCACACGAACAATGGTGCCGTTTCATAAACTTTTTCGCCCATTTATAGCCAGCAAACGGCAATAAAATCAAGGCTATTGTTGCACATATCGGACACGGACACATAATTTTTCCCCTTTAAAAATATGAGGGGACCTTAACAGTCCCCTATCTCGTTATTGTTCCACTTGCGGTTGACCTGCTTCGTTTTGGATAGCCTGTTCAATGGTTTCTTCCGAAACAACAGCCGTTTCACACGCATTTTCGGTTGTTTGATTTTCGGTTTCGGATTCTTCCTCACCTAAATCCGTAATGCATGTAGCGGACACAACCTTTTCATTTTTATCTAAACGGAACAAGATAACACCCATTGTAGAACGACCGGCAATACGAATATCATCCGAACGCATACGAATGAGTTTTCCGCCGTCCGTTACTAACATAATGTGAGAATCCTGAGGTACCGGCATAGAGGCAACCACATTGGCTTTACGTTTGTCATCATCTGTTTTGATGTTCGTTACCCCTTGAGTCCCACGAGATGTAATGCGGTATTCATAGGCTGAAGACCGTTTCCCATAACCTTTTTCGGTAATGGTCAACACGAATTGTTCTTCGGTAGCCATTTTTTCAAATTCTTCAGGTGTCAAGGTTGTATTTGAAACTGTTTCCGTTTCCGGCATTTCAGCCTCATCAGCCCCAGCCAAACGACGGCGAGCAGAGGCTTCTTTCAAATACGCATCCCGTTTTTCAATATCGGCTTTGACGTGATCAAGCACGGACATGGAAATGACTTTATCACCATCAGACAATTTCATACCACGCACACCCGTTGAGGCACGAGATTCAAATACCCGTACATCAGAGGCCGGGAAACGCACGCATTTACCACCGGCGGCGGACAACAAGATATCGTCATCTTCGGTACAAATTTCAACACCGATTAAGACATCTCCTTCATCCAACTTCATGGCGATTTTACCATTGGCATTGACATTCCAGAAATCACTCAAACGGTTACGGCGTACACCACCGGAGGCCGTTGCAAACATCACTGTTTGATTTTCACATTCTTCGGCTTTTTCCGGCAAGGTTAAAATCGTTGTGATTTTTTCGCCTTGTTGTAAGGGCAACAAGTTAATCAACGCCTTACCCAGTGATTGCGGAGACCCTTCCGGCAAACGATATGTTTTAATTTTGTACACAATACCACGTGTTGAGAAGAACAATAACGGTGAGTGTGTACAAGCCACAAACAATCTGGATACTTGATCTTCTTCACGAGTGGACATACCGGAGCGCCCTTTTCCTCCACGGTTTTGAGCCCGATAAGTATTGAGCGGTACACGTTTAATATATCCCGTATTTGTTACGGTTACAACCATTTGTTCACGTGGAATTAAATCTTCATCATCTTGATCAAATTCCCCATCGGCAATCGTTGTCAAACGAGGTGTCGGGAACTGAGCATTCACAACCTCTAATTCTTCACGAATAATGGCATAAATGCGTTCACGAGAGGCCAATGTATCCAAATACCCTTTAATTAAAGCAGCAAGTTCCCCAACTTCATCATGAATTTTATCACGTTCCAAACCGGTCAAACGGTTCAATTTCAAATCCAAAATGGCTTTGGCTTGCGTTTCGGACAGCATATAAATGCCGTTTTCAACTTTGCGATCCGGTTCATCAATGAGTAAAATCAAATCTTCCACATCTTTGGCTTGCCATCTGGTTTCCATCAATCTGGTTTTTGCCGTTTGTGGATCCGGTGCCGTTTTAATCATTTCAATGACTTGGTCTAAGTTGGCCACGGAAATCCCCAAACCGACCAAAACATGAGCTCTATCACGAGCTTTATTGAGTTCATACACCGTCCGGCGACGCACAACTTCTTCACGGAACGCAATAAACGCATCAATGATTTGTTTTAAGTTCATCAGTTCCGGACGCCCATTGTTCAACGCCAACATATTCATACCGAAACTGGTTTGAAGCGGTGTATATTTATACAGTTGATTTAAAATCACTTCCGGATGCGCATCACGTTTGAGTTCAATCACGACACGTACACCTTGACGGTCGGATTCATCACGCAAATCGGAAATACCCTCAATGACTTTTTCCTTCACCAAGTCGGCGATTCGCACAATCATAGCCGCTTTGTTCACTTGATACGGAATTTCGTGAACGATAATGGCCATTTTGTCTTTATGTACTTCTTCAATGGTGCAACGAGCCCGCATAATCACAGAACCACGACCGGTTTGATAACCACTTCTGGCACCACCACGGCCCAAAATCAACCCACCGGTCGGGAAATCAGGTGCCGGCACAATATCAATCAGCTCATCCAAAGTAATATCCGGATTATCAATCGTAGCGATACAAGCACGCACAACTTCGTTTAAGTTATGAGGCGGAATATTCGTCGCCAAAC
>JAFXFY010000206.1 GCA_017513365.1 Alphaproteobacteria bacterium
CAAAATATCCCAGCCATTCGGGACAAATGCGAATTATTGCAACGGGTGGGATTGGGCTATATGTCCTTAGGGCAATCGGCCGTTACCTTATCCGGTGGTGAAGCGCAACGTATTAAATTATCCAAAGAATTATCCCGTAAAAGTACCGGCAAAACACTGTATATTTTGGACGAACCAACGACAGGATTACACTTTGCCGATATTCAAAAATTGTTAGAGGTTTTACACGCTTTGGTGGAACAAGGCAACACCGTCGTGGTCATTGAACACAACTTAGATGTTATTAAAACAGCTGACTATATCATTGATATGGGTCCCGAAGGCGGAGACGGTGGCGGAACGGTTGTGGCAACCGGCACCCCCGAACAAGTGGCCGAAAATCCGGCAAGTTATACGGGACAGTATTTAAAACGATTATTGAAATAAAGAGATTATCTTTTTTGGGGGATACGACTCCCCCCGTTTTTTTAATGATAAAATATTTTCATAACATATCAAAAAATGGTTGATTTTATCATTTGGCTTTGCTAAGGTGAATGCAGGGCGCGTATTGTGCCTCGGGGTTTGAAAGCCTCTTTGACATACGTCCGGTGCGGGACGAAAAACGCACGCTTTCCGATTGGTCGGAGGGCGTCAAAATAAGTTTTTAGGGCTTTCCCCCTTTTTACGAATATGCCGCACTATGTTATGTCAATAGCTTTCAACTTCCGACCACTTTTGAAAAAAGGTGGTTTTTCCATTGGAAAAATTTTGAAAGGAACGACAATGTTTTGGAACAAATTAAAATATAAAAATATTATGCAATCCGGCCGGTCAATGGTTGAAATTATCGGTGTTTTAGTGGTTGTCGGTGTATTAAGTATCGGTGCCGTTAGCGGTTATAAATATGGTATGAACAAATATCGTGCTATTCAAACTATTAATGAGTTAAAAATACGTGCTGTCGGCTTAATGCAACAAGTTAATCGTGGAGAAATTGTTGAACTGAATATGGAAATGGGGGATAAAACGGGCTTAGGATATACCACGGATGCTTGGATTAGGGAAAGAAATCCAAAATATTTTTATATTTCGTTGGAAAATGTACCATCCGAAATTTGTACACAAATCTTACAGGAAGAATGGGAGCTTACAACAGCTATTTATGTTGGACATGACGAATTTTATGGTTATAATAAAGACATTTGTGGAAATGATACCTATGCACCGCCAATGGATTTTGAATTTTATGCCGATTTCGCTGAAGGGGCAGAATATGTTAATTTTGAGGAAACCGCATCGCTACCGTTTACAAGCGCCCGAGTTGCTCAACAAGGGTGTGACGACCCCAATGCACCTTTGGGCGATATTTACGGTAATTGTCATGCTTGTGATGAAACGGGTGACATTGTTGTTGGCGACAATGGACAATGTTCCGAAATTTGTTCCAACCGACAAAAAGCGGGGAGCTCTTGTCGTAATAACACATGTTCATCGGACAAACCGTTGATGGATTATAGAGGAAACTGTCATGCTTGTGATGAAACGGGTGACATTCATGTTGGCTACAATGGACAATG